>DAIRFL010000202.1:0-3458 GCA_036795105.1 Flavobacteriaceae bacterium
GTATTGTTTATTGTATTTGCAGCTGCGATGGGATTGGAACTTTTATTGAAAGTTGGTACAGTACCGAAACTGCGAGGATTTGGATTTACAATACGAGTTGGTTTGAGGCGATCATGCTCTTCTTTATGATTAATTTCATCGGTAATATTGGTAAATACAGATTGTTTCGAAAACAAAAACTTGCAGTATTAACCCTACACCTAGCTTGGATTTTTATCATTCTAGGAGCCTTTGTTACGCGTTATATCAGTTTTGAAGGGATGATGCCTATTAGAGAAGGGGTCTCTGAAAATGTATTTTATTCAGATAAGACTTATTTAACGCTGATGGTTGATGGAGAGATGGACGGTCAGCTGCTCAGAAGAAATTTTCAAGACGATATCATTGTTACTCCCGAGGCGATTAAATCCTCACTTCCTTGGAATAAGAATTTTGATACGACCGACTTTAAGTTTGAATTTGTTGACTTTAGAGCTGGGATGACCACTGGAATTGTTGAAGATCAAAATGGAGCGGCCTTCTTAAAAATTGTGACTTCTACTACAGGAACAAGAGATGAGCACTATATACAAGAAGGGACTGTTGAGAATATTCACAATGTCTTATTTGCATTTAATTCACCTACTGATGGTGCTATTAATATCCATTTAGAAAATGGAACTTATAGTATTAACTCTCCTTTTGAAGGGAGTTTTTTAAGAATGGCAGATCAGTTTAGCGATCAGGTCATTGCAAACCAGAAAACGGAGCTCCAACTTCGTTCTCTCTACAATTTCTCTGAATTTCAATTTGTGATTCCTGAACCTATTATCTACGGTAAAAAGGGTATCGTAAAAGCTGAAGAAGGCGCTGGCGAAGCTCAAGATGCCTTACGCTTTAAAGTAACAGTTGGAGAGGAGTCCAAAGAGCTTACTGTTTTAGGTCAAAAGGGATCTCGATCTTTCTCTGATCCTTTAGAGTTAGGAGGATTAAAGTTTGTTGTTGGTTACGGATCAAAAGTATACGAGCTTCCTTTTGCTATTTACCTCAAGGATTTTATTGCTGAAAAATACCCAGGAACTGAACGAGGCTATTCTTCATTTATGAGTAAGATTACCGTAGAGGATGAGCAATCATTTGACTACGATATTTATATGAATCACGTATTGGATCACAAAGGCTATCGATTTTTTCAATCGAGCTTTGATCCAGATGAAAAAGGAACTGTTCTTTCGGTCAATCACGATTGGTGGGGTACGAATATCACTTATTTAGGCTATATACTCTTGTATATTGGTATGATTGGGATTTTCTTCTTTGGAGATACGCGATTTAAGAAGCTGTCAAAATCGATAAATGAGATTAAAGCAAAAAAAGCAAAACTATCTGTATTAGTAGCATTGTTCAGTATTGGACTATACGCTCAAGAGCCTGAAGGCAATCATCAGCACGACCTTCAAACAGCTGAAAATCAAATGGATTGGGTTAAAGATTATATGGTCGACAAGGAGCATGCTGACAACTTTGGCTATTTGGTTATTCAGGACGACAATGGACGTATGAAACCAATTAATACCTATGCCTCAGAACTACTCAGGAAATTGAGTCGCAAGGATCAATTTGAGGGATACTCGGCCAATCAGGTATTCTTGTCGATGCAACTCAACCCTGAAATGTGGTATAATGTTGAGTTTATCGCATTAGATAAACAGGGTAAAAATCACAGTTTAAGGTCCATTATAGGAATTCCAAAAGGCAAAAAATTTGTAAAAGCTGTTGACTTTTTTGACGCTCAAGGGAGATACAAACTCGCTCCTTACCTACAAGAGGCTTATGCGACGAATACGCCTAATCAATTTCAAAAGGATTTTAAAGAAATCGATTTAAAACTCGGACTCTTAAACAGAGCACTCTCAGGTGAAATTGTAAAAGTATATCCACTTGTCAATGACGAAAACAACAAATGGATATCGGATGTAGAATATCAAAGGGATGATTATCAGATCAGAGATTCACTATATGCGAACTTTGTCAAGAACGGAATCCGTTACTATAAGTCGACCCTGTATCAAGCTTTGAATTCTTCAAATTATGAGGAATCCACCAAGGTATTAGAAGCTCTTAAGATCAATCAAAAACAAAATGGGGTAGAGGTAATGCCCTCAGATAAAAAGATTGACCTTGAAATTCGTTACAACAAAGCAGACCCCTTCAATAGACTCTATCACTACAATATTATGTTTGGTGTCTTACTGTTTTTAGTATTGGTATTTCAAATCTTTAAGGACCGCAAAATGTACACCTATGCAATTAAAGGCTTGGCAGTATTAATCGGACTCTCCTTTTTAGTTCACACTTTAGGATTAGGAGCACGTTGGTATATTTCAGGACACGCACCTTGGAGTGATGCCTATGAGAGTATCTTATACGTTTCTTGGGCAACTCTTGGTATGGGATTGTACTTAGGTAGAAAAAGTCCATTGAGTCTCGCTTCAGCAACCTTTGTGGCATCGATGCTTCTGTGGATTGCACATCAGAGCTGGGTAGATCCTTCTATTGCGAATCTACAACCAGTGCTCGATAGTTATTGGCTGATGATTCACGTAGCAATCATCGTTGGAAGTTACGGGCCGCTGAGTGTAGGAATGATCTTGGGGGTTGTAAGTATGATATTAATGTTGTTGATCAATAAGAAGAACAAAAAGAAAATTGAACTCAATATCAAAGAATTGACTGTCTTAAACGAACTTTCACTTACTGTTGGTCTTGTGATGCTCACCATTGGAAATTTTCTCGGTGGAATGTGGGCAAATGAATCCTGGGGACGTTATTGGGGATGGGATCCAAAAGAAACCTGGGCACTTATTTCAATAATGATCTATGCTTTTGTGATACACGCTCGATTGATTCCAGGACTCAGAGGGAAATGGACTTTTAGTTTTATGAGTGTGATTGCCTATGCGAGTATTATGATGACCTATTTTGGGGTTAATTTTTATTTGTCAGGCTTACACTCCTATGCGAGTGGAGCTCAGGTGATCACTCCAAACTTTATATGGTATACTCTAGGAGTAGTCTTTGTGTTAGCACTCTCTAGTTATTTGAGATACCGTTCTGTTCAGAAATAAGATTTGAGTTAAGTTTGTATCTTTAATTAAAATTTAAGCCATGGCTGAAGAATCCTTAGGAATTAACTCAACCTGTGTTCACACAGGTGAAGCAGAAGACAAGCAACACAAAGGAGCGGTTTCTCCCATTTATGTCAGTTCTTCATACGCTTATGAGAATGTAGATGTAAAACGTTACCCCAGATACTTTAATACGCCAAATCAAGAAGGGCTTTCCAAAAAAGTTGCTGCCTTAGAGCACAAAGAAGCTGGGATGATTTTTGGAAGTGGTATGGCTGCTATAAGTACTACAGTATTGGCCTTTCTAAAACACGGAGATCACGTCATCTTTCAAAATGCACTCTATGGTGG
>DAIRFL010000203.1:0-3450 GCA_036795105.1 Flavobacteriaceae bacterium
AAATAACTTACTAATTTTCTTCTGCTGTAATACCTTCCACTAGGTTTCTTCGGGAATATCCATTTGCGTTTACCATCTTCACGGATAGTACCAATAGAATCCCTAAAGTTTTCTTGTTCTTGCATACCAAATTAATCTAGTATCGGTTAAAAAGTGTAATTTGTTTTGATCAATCGGTATAAAAGTACAACTTATTCTTCCCAAAGTTCTCCTTCTGCTTCTTTTGGATTAGCAGGGGTTGTTCCTTGTAGAGTAAGCACATAACTAGCTACCTGAGCCATCTCAACAGGTTTGAGTATTTGCTTCCAAGCAACCATACCTTTACCGTCTCGACCACCTTCAGAGATCGTACTAAATACATTCTTAATTCCACCGCCTAAAATCCAGTGTTGATCTGCTAAATTTGGTCCGATACCTCCACCACCATCAGCCATATGACAGGCCACACAATTGGTGTCGTATATCTGTTTTCCAGCAGCTAAATCAGAAGCTTCGGTTAAAAGTTCAACAGTTGAAGCATCTACTAAATCCTTCGCATTTTTCTTGTATTCTGCGATTGCAATTTCTGCAGCTGCAACTTCCATTTCATATTCTTCAGCTTGAGTGTATTCTTTGATAAAATCAAAACGAATATGATAGATGATTGCAAAAACGATTGTAGCATAGAACAGATAAATCCACCAAGGAGGTAAATTGTTATCTAATTCTTTGATACCGTCAAAATCGTGATCGATAATAATAGTTTCTTCGGTAACACCTTCTTTTTTCTTTCCGATAAAGAAGATCCAAATAGCTTTTAACCACTTAAATTCAGGAAGTTTATCTTTTTCTGCTAAATAGCGTTCTTTTGCTTTCTCATCTAAGGAGTGAAGCATAATATTTTCTACAGCAGCTACGATAATTTCAATAGCGATTAAAATTAAAAGTACAATACCCAAGAATAATTGAATCATAGGTATAGCTATAAATGCCGGTTGGTCACCTGAATCTATTGCCCATTCGGTCGCGGCAAAAATGATAAAAAATAAAGCTGGAATTCTAATCCACCAAGGTAATAGGTTTTTCATGGTTATTGTTCTTTATAATTTGGTTGGTTGTCTTCAAAAGGTAATTGGCTCATTTCTTTTACGTGATCTTTAGTCGCGGTAGTTACCCACCAAAATAATGCGACAAAGAAGGCGAAAAAGATGACAAGAGATATCATGGGATAGGTTGCTATCCCATCGATATCTTCCATATAAGGTTTAATGAATTTTAACATGGCTTACTTCACTTTAATATCAGTTCCTAATCGTTGTAAGTAAGCAATCATTGCTACAATTTCACGGTCTTTCATCGGTACAAATTCAACACCTGCATCCTGAGCGTATTTTTTATCAGCTTCGTAGCTGTTAACAAAGTCAGGGTCAGCGTGAAGATTCTCTTCGATTTGAGCGGCTTGTGCATCCATTAATTCAAATGCATTGGCGATTTCTTCTTCCGTATAAGGTACTCCAAGAGTAACCATTGCATTCATTTTATCTTGAATAGCAGATCGGTCGTGTTTTCTGGTAATCAACCATTGATACGCTGGCATAATCGAACCTGAAGAGGTTGATTGAGGATCGTACATATGGTTAAAGTGCCAGTTGTCTGAATACTTTCCACCAACTCTAAGTAGATCTGGACCAGTTCTCTTAGACCCCCATAGGAATGGGTGATCGTAAACGTATTCTCCTGCCTTAGAGTAAGGACCGTAACGTTCAACTTCAGATCTAAATGGACGAATCATTTGAGAGTGACATCCTACACAACCTTCTCTAATATAAAGGTCTCTACCTTCTAATTCAAGAGGCGTATATGGTTTTACACTACTGATGGTAGGAATATTTGATTCAACCACTAGAGTTGGAATAATCTGTGCAATACCACCGATTAAAATGGTAACTGTAGCTAATAAAGTTAACTGAACAGGTTTGCGTTCCAACCACTGGTGGAAGGTTTCACCCATAGTTCTCTTACTCGCAACTTTTTCTAATGCTGGAGCCTCAGCTGCTTCATCAGTTACTGATTCACCAGCGAGAATCGTCTTAGTGACATTGTAAATAAGAACGATAAGTCCAATAAGGAATAAAGTACCTCCAATAGCTCTCATCCAGTACATAGGCATAATTTGTTGTACGGTTTCAAGGAAGTTACCGTAAACTAAAGTACCATCAGGATTAAAGTCTTTCCACATCAATGCCTGAGTAAATCCTGCTACATACATTGGTAGTGCATAGAGAACAATACCTAAGGTTCCAATCCAGAAGTGGAAATTTGCTAAAGCTTCAGAATATAATTTTGTCTTAAATAGTTTTGGAACTAACCAGTAGACAATAGCAAAGGTCATCATACCGTTCCACGCTAATGCACCAACGTGTACGTGCCCGATAATCCAGTCAGAGAAGTGAGCAATGGCATTTACATTTTTAAGTGAAAGCATTGGTCCTTCAAAGGTTGCCATACCATAACCAGTGATGGCTACAACCATGAATTTTAATACTGCTGATTGTCTTACTTTATCCCACACACCTCTTAGAGTTAATAATCCGTTGATCATACCTCCCCAAGATGGAGCGATTAACATTACTGAGAACGCTACACCTAAGTTTTGTGCCCAATCTGGAAGTGCTGAGTACAATAAATGGTGAGGACCTGCCCAGATGTAAATAAATATCAATGACCAGAAGTGGACAATGGATAGTCGATACGAATAAATAGGACGATCGGCAGCCTTAGGTACAAAGTAATACATCAATCCTAAGAATGGAGTCGTCAAGAAAAATGCTACTGCATTGTGACCATACCACCATTGAACAAGGGCGTCTTGTACACCTGCATACACAGAATACGATTTTAAGGCACTAATCGGCAACTCTAAAGAGTTAAAGATATGAAGCACAGCTACTGTTACAAAGGTCGCTAGGTAAAACCAAATAGCAACGTATAAGTGGCGCTGTCTTCTCTTTAGAATTGTTCCAATGAGGTTAACACCAAAGACCACCCATACAAGGGCAATGGCTATATCAATAGGCCATTCGAGTTCAGCGTATTCCTTAGCTGTTGTAATCCCAAGAGGAAGTGTAATTGCAGCTGCTACTATGATAAGCTGCCATCCCCAAAAGTTAATTTTACTGAGTAAATCGCTAAACATTCTCGCCTTGAGTAATCGTTGAGCTGAATAGTAAATCCCAGCAAAAATGGCGTTCCCAACAAATGCAAAGATAACGGCATTGGTGTGTAATGGTCTCAAACGACCAAAACTCAACCAAGAAATACCATCAGTCATCTTTGGAAACATGAACATAAAGGCTAGAATAAGCCCTACCAACATTCCTACGAGCCCAAAAATTACGGACGCATAAAGGAAGTTTCTGACAATCTTATTGTCGTATTGAAATTTTTGAATTTCTCCCATGGTTTATTTAA
>DAIRFL010000017.1:0-18593 GCA_036795105.1 Flavobacteriaceae bacterium
CCCCCCCCCCCCTTTTTTTTTTTATTTTACGGCGCACAACGTTTTTTAAACATTTTTTTTCGTCGGGATGGGTATTTGTTTATTATTTTAATATATGAAAAAGGTCAATTTTTTAGCTTTAGTAATCCTGATGAGTTTTTCTCTATTGGGAATACTCATAGTCCAAGGTTATTGGATTAAGAGATCCATCGCTATCAAAGAAGATCAGTTCACGGTATCGATCTCTGAAATCTTACTCAAGGTCTCTGAAAAGATCACCAATAGAGAAATTGTTTCATATTACAATCAATTTTCATCCTTTCCAGAGGACAGTATTGGAGCTCCTAAAGAAACGCGCTTTAAAAACATCATTTTTTTAGATCAGGATTTACAAACCAATGAAACCCATCTCTATTCTCATAAAATTTTAGAAAAGGATTTTAGTATTGGATCTAACCTCTTTGAAAACCAATTAGGTGTGGATTCCATTCTCAGAGGCTATTCCAGTGAACAAACGAAGATTACCCTCAAAGAAGATTTTGGCTTAGATGGTAATAATTATACAATAACTCCTATAGAGACCTATACCGAGTCAGGGAGAATGTCTGCAATAGATCGCGCTATGTTTGAAGAGCTCTTTAGGCAGCATGCGGGATTGGTTCCCATTCACAAGCGTATCTCTAAGCAGGAATTGGAATTAGCGCTTTTAAAAGAATTTGAAGAACGTGGATTTGATATCGATTTTGAATACGGTATTTATTCCAAAGATCTTCCGACGCGTATCAAGTCTGACGGTTTTGTTTACGAACCTGATTCTACCTATAAGGCTCCAATGTTTATGGATGCTGATGGAAATAGTGACTTTACCTTACACCTCAATTTCCCGAATAAGAACGCTTTCTTAATCCAATCGATCATCGGGATGAGTCTGCTGTCATTCTTGTTTGGATCCATCATATTATTTGTCTTTATTTCAGCGGTTTACCAGTGGATTAAGCAAAAGAAAATTTCGGAGATCAAGTCGGATTTCATCAATAATATGACTCACGAATTCAAGACTCCTATCGCTACGATTAATCTAGCAGTAGAGGCCATTAAAAATCCAAAGATCAATTCTGATCAAGAAAAGGTATTGAGGTATGCCAATATGATACGGGATGAGAACAATAGAATGCACGCTCAGGTAGAAAATGTTCTTCAGATATCTAAGTTAGATAAAAATGAGTTAGACATTAAAATGCAGGAAGTTGATATTCACGAAATTATCGAAGACGCTATTGCTCATGTCGACTTAATAGTCAGTGATCGTAAAGGGGTTATCAACACTCATTTTGAAATGCAAAACACGGATTTAGTAGCCAGTGAAATGCATTTGACCAATGTGATTGTCAATATTTTAGAGAACGCTTCTAAGTATTCGCCAGAGGTGCCTGTGATTGACATTTACACCAGAGAGAAGAACAATCAAATTGAAATAGCAATACAAGATCAAGGAGCTGGGATGAGCAAACAAGTACTCAAACACGTCTTTGATAAATTTTATAGAGAGCCTACCGGAAATATTCACAATATCAAAGGCCACGGATTAGGGCTCGCCTATGTGAAAAAGATTGTCGAATTACATCACGGAACTGTCTATGCAGAAAGTGAAGTCGGCAAAGGAAGTACATTTTATATACAATTACCCTTCAAAAAATAGTATCATGGAAACAGTTAACAAAAAAATTCTATTAGTAGAGGATGATCCAAATTTTGGAAGCATTCTAAGAGATTATTTAAGTATGAACGATTTTGATGTCGTTTTAGCTAAAAATGGAATGGAAGGTTTTGAGAAATTTAAAAAGGAAAATTTTGACATCTGCATATTAGATGTGATGATGCCTTATAAAGACGGATTTACCTTAGCTAAAGAAATCAGAGAGAAAGACGAGCATATTCCAATTGTCTTTTTAACGGCTAAAACGATGAAAGAGGACGTTCTCAAAGGGTATAAGGCTGGAGCTGATGACTATTTAAACAAGCCATTTGATTCAGAGGTATTACTGATGAAACTCAAGGCTATCTTACAGCGAAAGTCTTCTTCAGTAACTACAGATAGCAATCAATTTGAATTTGAAATAGGGGAGTTTCACCTCAATTCTAAATTGCGCTTTTTGACTTTTCAAGATCAAGAGCCTATTAAATTATCTCCTAAAGAAAATGAATTATTGCGCCTTCTAGCACTTTATGAAAACGATTTAATGCCAAGAGAGTTAGCCTTGACCAAAATATGGAGAGATGATAATTACTTTACTTCTAGGTCTATGGATGTCTATATTGCGAAGCTTCGTAAGTACCTAAAATTAGATCCAAATGTGTCTATTTTAAATATTCACGGTGAAGGCTTTAGGTTGGTGATTAAAAAGGAAGAGTAGGGATTAGAGCTCTTTTTTGAGAACTTCTAGGGCCTCATTGAGGGCATTGTCCCAGGTGACCCAATGGATGTCTTGGTTTTTTCTAAACCAGGTTCCCTGACGTTTAGCAAATCTTCTGGTGTTTTTCTTGATTTCACTAATCGCTGTTTCCAAATTGTACTCCTTGTCGAAATAAGAAAACAACTCTTTGTATCCAACCGTGTTTAAGGCATTTAATGCTCTGTAGGGATACAGGGATTTTGCCTCCTTTTCTAATCCAGCTTCAATCATTAGATCGACTCGATCTTCTATTCGTTGGTAGATCGTTTCTCTCGGAGCCTCTATTCCGATATAAATCGTCTTAAAGGGACGTTTTACTTTGTTCTTGCCTATATAAGAGGAATAAGGCTTGTGTTCTGCTAAACAGACCTCTAAGGCTCTTAGAACACGCATGGGGTTCTCCAAGTCAACTCTTTTGTGATATTCAGGATCTAATTCTTTTAATCTATTTTGAAGATAGCCGAGTCCTTTTTCTTCTAAATCCTTTTGAACTGTTTCTTTAATTTGAGGAGTGACCTTTGGAAATTCGTCTAAACCCTTGGTAAGCGTATCGACATAGAGTCCACTGCCTCCAACGAGTATAACCGTATCTTTTGTCTTAAAGAGTTCTTCTAATAAACTTAGAGCATCCTTTTCAAAATCACCGACAGAATACTCCTGTTTTATACTGATGTTTTGTATAAAGTGATGTTTGGCAGCTTGGAGTTCTTCTTTAGAAGGAACGGCAGTACCGATACACATTTCTTTGTAAAACTGACGTGAATCAGCCGATAGTATTTCCGTATTAAATGCTTTTGCCAATCCAATGGCTAGAGCAGTCTTTCCAATAGCGGTAGGACCTACAACAGATATGAGTGTTTTTTGATTCATAGTTTAGTACCACAGTGATAACAAAAGAGTGCGTCATCTCTGTGTCCTTCAGTAGAACAATCTTTACAGCTCTGAGTGTTGAGGTGTAAGGAATCTTTTTTCTCTTTGTTAAAGGCTACGGTTACAATTCCAGTAGGTACGGCTATGATGCCGTAACCGAGAATCATCACTATAGTAGCGATAAACTGTCCAAGAGGAGTTTCGGGTGCAATATCTCCATAACCCACAGTAGTCAGTGTGACAATAGTCCAATAAATACTTCTTGGAATAGAGGTGAAGCCCGCTTCATTTCCTTCGATGAGGTACATCAGCGTACCTAAAATAATGGAGAGAATAAGAACAGCGTAAATGAATACTGCGATCTTTGCTCTACTGTTTTTAAGAGCTTTGAGCAATACGGAGGATTCTCCAATGAATTGAACCAGTTTTAGAATTCTAAAGACTCTCAATAGTCTCAGTGCTCTTAGGGCCAAAAACACCTGTGAGCCAGAAAATATATAGGAGATGTACAAAGGGATGGTCGATAAAAAGTCAATGACTCCGTAAAAACTAAAAATGTATTTCTTAGGTCTTCCAATACAGATAATTCTGAGAATGTATTCGATAGAGAACAATACCGTGACAATCCACTCCATCAAAAGTAATTGATCGTGGTATTGATTATCGATACTAGCGACACTCTCTAACATCACTAAAATCACACTAAAGAGGATTAACACAACAAGTGCTATGTCAAAGGCTTTACCCGCAGGAGTGTCCGCCTCGTAGATAATTTCGTGTAATTTTTCTTTCCAACTCATATTAATCCTTTAGTTCTAATACTTGGTACTGATGTCTATCAGTGTATTTAGTGATAATTTCATGAGAGGTTTCATCTGCTATCAGCGGGCTGATCAATCGCTTTACAATTGCTTGCTTAGAGTGTTGAAAATTGAGATTTCCAAAACCATATCCTTTGAGATACCCCTCTTCTAAATAGATAAAACTCTTTTCTCCGTGAACTCTACCCTGATCTAAAATTACGACATTTTTTTCTTTGATTAAGTCAAACACTAGTGCTCCATTCCCTTTTGCTCTCTTTTTGTTATATCTCGGCTTAGACTTAATAATGGTTTGATGATAGATGAGTTCAAGGAGTAATTTAGAGGGGTAGTCGATTACTTCAATAGTTCTAAACTGCTTACACAGTTGTTTGTGTCTTTTTTTGTCGCTAAAAAAAAGTTGGGTAGTCTTTTTGTGGATATCTCGATCTTTTAACACAAATAAGAGCTGATCTTCCTTGTCGTAAAATTTAACCAGTCCTTCACAATAGGGGATAAGATCAAGAGTTTCTTGAAGCTTGGGACTCAATAATCCTTTGTCGTTGGATTTAACAGCAGCTTTAAACAGGCCTGTTTCTAAGTCCTTATCGAGTAGAACTTGTAGCAGTTTTAAGGTTGCATAGGCATCAGCTTCGGCTCTGTGGTGTTTTTTTAAAGGAATCCCAAGTGATTTTGTCAACTTCCCTAAGCTATAGGATTCTTCTCCTGGAATGAGTTTCTTTGAGAGTTCAACGGTACAAATGGTCTTTCTGTTAAAATCATAGCCCAATTGTTGAAAGCAGTTTTTGAGGATTCTGTAATCGAATTGAGCGTTGTGAGCAACCAGTACGCTGTCCTGAGTGATTTCAACAATGCGTTTTGCTAATTCGTGAAACTTTGGAGCAGTAGCGACCATTCGGTCATTGATTCCGGTTAATTTGACCACAAAAGGCTGAATAGGACGTTCTGGATTGACCAAACTGATAAGTTGGTCTACGATCTGAGTACCGTCGTATTTGTAGATAGCGATTTCAGTAATCCCTTCTTCATTGAATTTACCGCCAGAGGTTTCTATGTCGACAATGCAATACATCAATGCTTGTAAAATCGAGCTCCAAAAATTGCTGAACCAACTCTGATCATCGTACTTCCTTCTGCGATTGCCAATTGATAATCACCACTCATTCCCATTGAGAGAATATCGAACTGCTCAAAGGATTTCTTTTGTCGATCATAAATCTGTTTTAAACTGGCAAACTCAGCTTTGATTTGAGCTTGTTCAGAGGTGAAGGTCGCCATTCCCATGAGTCCTCGTATGTTCACATTAGACAATTCACTGAGAACTCCTGAGTTGATCAATTCTTTTAAATCCTCTTCGTCAAATCCAAATTTTGTGGATTCTTGAGCGATATGAACTTGAAGTAAGCAATCGATCACACGATTGTTTTTTTGGGCCTGTTTGTCTATTTCTTTGAGTAGCCTTAGAGAATCGACCGAGTGAATTAAGCTTACAAATGGAGCGATATACTTTACTTTGTTTCGTTGAAGATGACCAATCATATGCCACTGAATATCCTTTGGGAGCTCTTCCCATTTACTGACCAGTTCTTGAACCTTGTTCTCTCCAAAGATTCTATGACCAGTATTGTAGGCTTCTAAAATGGCTTCTAGAGGTTTTGTTTTTGAAACAGCTACCAAACTTACTTCAGAGGGAAGATCAGACACCAGTTTGTTTAAATCAGTTGTAATCGACATATTAAAAGCTTAGGGGTTTTGGGTTTTTTACATCAGAATAATCGTAAAAACCACTAGCGGTCTTTCTACCTAAATTTCCTTTTTCTACAAGTTGAACCAAGAGTTCGTTGGCCTTGTATTTGTCCTTCTTAAGTTCTTGATAGAGCACATCTAGTATAAATTTACAAACGTCTAAACCAATGAGGTCAGCAAGGAATAATGGACCCATCGGGTGGGCCATACCGAGTTTCATCACCTGATCAATCCCATCTACAGTGGCCACTCCGTCAGCTAAACACTCAATCGCTTCATTGATCATAGGCATTAGGATGCGATTGGAGACAAAACCAGGGTGATCATTAACCCTAATTGGTACCTTATTGAGTTTTTTTGTAAGTGTTACAATTTGACTTACTACTTCTGGATCAGTGCTTTTGGACTGAATTATTTCTACCAAAGGCATTCTTGGAACAGGATTCATAAAGTGCATTCCAATCACCTTATGAGGTTTGGAAGTCACCTCTGAAAGTTTTAAAATACTGATAGAGGAGGTGTTGGAAGCCAAAATAGTATCAGGACCACTGAGTTGATCAAGCTGCTTAAAAAGTGCTTGTTTGACCTCTAATTGTTCAGTGATTGCTTCAATTACTAAATCAGTTGTGGAATTAATGCGATTGATATCAGTACTAAATTCAAGCAGACTTAGCGCAGAATCTTGTTCTTCTTCACTAATGAGTTCCTTTGAGCGTTGAATACTGAGACTTTTTTCAATGGTTCTTTTAGCAGCCTCTAAAGCCTCTAGTTTGGCGTCGATAAGAACGACCTTAAATCCGTATTGAGCAACTACTTGAGCAATCCCAGAACCCATGGTTCCTGAACCGATAACAGCTATTGATTTCATTTAAAATGCATTTATGATTTGTAAAGCAATTTCCAATGCTTTCTTTCCATCTTCTAAGTTAACAATAGGTCTTGTATTTTCCTCAATTGCCTTCGCAAAACTTTCCAATTCATCTAATATAGCATTATTGGGTTGGACGTCTGGATTTTCAAAATAGATCTGTTTTTTAACTCCTTCTGCATTTTGCAATATCATATCGAAATCCCCAGCTACTTTAGGAGCCTCTTTGATTCTGATGAGTTCTGATTTCTTTTCTAGAAAATCAATGGTGATATAAGCGTCTTTTTGAAAGACTCTCGAACGTCTCATATTTTTTAGAGAAATTCTACTAGCGGTAAGATTGGCTACACAACCATTTTCAAATTCGATTCGCGCATTTGCAATATCAGGTGATTCACTAATAACAGACACACCACTTGCAGAGATCGATTTTACTTCTGACTTGACAATGGATAAAACAATGTCAATATCGTGAATCATCAAATCCAATACTACTGGCACATCAGTTCCTCTAGGATTGAATTCAGCAAGTCGGTGCGTTTCGATAAACATAGGTTTGTCAAAATCGTTTTGAACTGCTTTAAAAGCTGGATTAAATCGCTCCACATGCCCAACCTGGCCTTTACAGTTGATTTGAGCGCTTAAGTCGATGAGTGTTTGAGCCTCTTCAAGAGTTTTGGTAATTGGCTTTTCGATAAACACATGCTTTTTTCTAGAGAGGGCTTCTTTGGCTACATCAAAGTGTGCAAGGGTAGGGGTTACGATATCGACCACATCAACAGCATCGATTAAATCACTGATGTTGTCAAAGTAGGTATAACCGAATTCATCGACTACTTTTTGAGCGTTTGTTTCATCTGGATCGTAAAAACCAACCAGCTGGTAGCAGTCTGATTGCGCTGCTAGCTTTAAGTGTATCTTTCCGAGGTGACCAGCACCGAGAACTCCTATTTTAAGCATATATTTTTAATTCTTTTAGTGGTTTGTCAGTGCTCATGATTTGTGTTCTAATAGGGGTACAAAACTAAAATCACCGAATTCTTTCTTTTCAAAAGAAGTAGCTGAGGTCCTCGTGTACAAAGTCATAACCTGAGTATGTTCTCCTACAGGGATGACTAAGCGACCTCCGATTTTTAATTGGGCCATAAGTGCTTTGGGAACAAAAGGCGCTCCTGCAGTTACGATAATACTGTCAAATGGCGCTTCCTCTGCCAATCCCTTATAACCATCACCAAAAATCATCTTTTTGGGTTTGTAGCCAATCTTCTTAAAAAAGAGGGAGGTTTTTTTAAAGAGCTCGTTTTGGCGTTCAATGGTATAAACCCTTGCTTTTAAAAACAGTAATACTGCTGTTTGATAACCAGAACCAGTGCCAATTTCTAAAATTTTATCGTTTTCTTTTACCTTTAAGAGCTCTGTTTGAAATGCAACTGTATACGGTTGAGATATCGTTTGATCTGCTGCAATAGGAAAGGCTTTATCTTGATAGGCGTGATCTTCAAAACTAGAATCTAAAAAGAGATGTCTAGGAATACTTCTAATTGCTTTTAGGACCATTGGATCCTTGATTCCCTTAGCCTCTAAGAGATCGGCCAATTGTCTGCGTTTTCCTAAGTGCTTTGAGCTGTCGATCATCGCTACTAATTGTTTCTAGATTTTTTAATACGATCCAACTGTCTTTTGGCATCTCGATCTTTAATCACATCTCGTTTGTCGTATTGTTTTTTACCACGTGCAAGTGCAATTTTGAGTTTTGCTAAACCTCGATCGTTTATAAAAAGAAGGGTAGGAACTATAGTGAGTCCTGAGTTCTTTACTTCCTTGTGCAATTTTTTGAGTTCTCCTTTGTTGAGGAGCAATTTACGAGCAGCCTTAGGGCGGTGATTGTAATGGGTGCCCCAGGCGTATTCTTCTACCTGCATATTAACTACAAAGAGTTCACCCCCTTCGTTGAATTCGCAAAAACTTTCTGCAATAGATGCCTTACCCGCTCTTATGGATTTGATTTCAGTTCCACTGAGAACAATTCCTGCGATATAGCTATCCAAAAATTCATAGTTGAATTTGGCCTTTCTATTTTTGATTTGCACTGTTTTTTGCATGAAGACAAAAATACTAACTATTGTGCAATGAGCGTAGTTTAATCTACAAAGATTCTAACAACAGTTGCATCTTCACCCTGGAGTTGAACAATAAAGAGGGAGTGATTATCGCCTTCACTCATATCTGGAAATTTCTTCTTCCCTATGAGTTTATTGGTGTGCCCAGGTACGGTATTGGAATGACCGACAAAGATGAGTTGTTTTCCGAGATTGCTTTTGACGATTGAATCCACCACCTCATTGCTTGGAGCATAGGTGTGTACCGGAAGGTTTTGCAGCTTTGCGATTTGAGCTACTGTTTCCTGAGTTCTGTGATAAGGCGTTGAATAAATTTGGTCAATAGCTATCTTTTCAAAGAAAGAGGCCCAAGTGTTACTTCTTTGAACTCCTTTTGTTGTGAGATGAGGATTTCGATCATTGGGATCAGTCTTTACTTTTTCTGCGTGTCTAAAGAGATAAACCGTAGTTGTTTCCTGGGCGAGAAGACCATGACTGCTCAAAAGAATAAAGATTCCTAAGCTGAGGATTCGAAGTGATTTCATAGGGATTATTTATTGATTTCTTTCTCAATCAACAGATTGATATAGGCTACTGTGTTTTTGAGGAATTTAACATCCTGTGTGATGGTAGCCATACTGACAGCTCCCATAATCATGGTAAATAACTGTCTAGCAAACTGAGATGCCTTTATAGGAATGTGAAAGGCATTGGATTGCTCGCCTTCTTCTAAAATAGCGGTGATATAAGCTCTTATCTCTCTAATTGTATCTCGAACAGCCTCTAGAAGTTGTGGATTGTTTTGATTGGAATCTACCCCTACATTGAGGATTGGACATCCTCCAATGGGATCGGTAAACAAATTGTAATTGGCGTAAAAATCTGTAAAAGCAAATAACTTGTCTTTAGGGTTGTCCTGCTTATCAAGTGTCTTTTCAAGGGCATCGATTAAGAGTCCTTTATTGTATTCAAAGGCCTTGAGTGCTAATTCCTCTTTGTTTTTAAAATTCCCATAAATAGCACCTTTGGTAAGTCCAACCGCTGAAGTAATATCGCTTAAACTTGTAGCAGAATATCCCCTTTGATTAAATAGGGGAGCAACGGTCTCAATAATATACTGAGTGGTTCTTTCTGCTTTAGTGGGCATGGGTTAATTTTTCACTAATATAAAAAAAAGGAGGCATAAACCTCCTTTTAAAATTTTGAAAATTTGAATTTACAGGCTTACTTCTTGATTTCTAAATACCAATTGGTCTTCAAATGCATCAATTAATACCACTGCGTCTTTACTTATGTTCTGACTTAGGATTTCTTTAGAAAGAGCATTGGTCACCTTCTTTTGGATAATTCTTTTGATCGGTCTTGCTCCGTAATGAGGATCAAATCCCGCTTCTGCCAAATAATCAATAGCCTGATCGGTAGCATCAATGGTGATCTCTTGTTTTGAGAGCATCTTTTTGAGTCCTTCAATTTGCAAGCGAACAATTTGCTTGATCGCATCTCTATCGAGCGGTGTAAACATCACAATATCGTCTATCCTGTTTAGAAACTCTGGACGCACCGATTTTCTAAGAAGTTCCAATACGGCAAATTGAGATTTTTCTGAGGCCTTATCGAGGTCTTTTTCACTGTCAAAAAACTCTTGAATCAAATGAGATCCAATATTTGAGGTCATGATGATAATGGTATTTTTAAAGTCTGCTATACGACCTTTATTATCTGTTAAACGACCCTCGTCGAGTACTTGTAACAATACATTAAAAGTATCTGGATGAGCCTTTTCAATCTCATCGAGTAGTACTACAGAGTAAGGTTTTCTACGAACGGCTTCGGTCAATTGTCCACCCTCGTCATATCCCACATATCCCGGAGGTGCTCCAACCAATCGACTCACCGAGTGTTTTTCTTGATACTCGCTCATGTCAATACGCGTCATAGCGTTTTCATCATCGAATAAGTAAGCGGCAAGTGTTTTGGCGAGTTCTGTTTTACCAACCCCTGTTGTTCCCAAGAAAAGGAAGGAACCAATAGGCCTGTTCTGATCTTGTAAACCAGCTCTTGATCTTCGAATCGCATCCGATACTACTTCGATTGCTTCGTCTTGACCAACCACTCTTTTGTGTAAGACATCCTCTAATTGAAGGAGTTTATCGATTTCAGTTTGAAGCATTTTGCTCACTGGAATTCCTGTCCATTTGGCAACTACATCTGCGATATCTTCCTTAGTGACTTCTTCTTTTATAAGGGTGTTGGAAGCTTCTTGCTTATCTAAAACATGCTGAAGGGATTCGAGTTTTTCTTGCGCTTCTTTGATTTTACCATAGCGCAATTCAGCTACCTTGGCATAATCGCCGCTTCGCTCTGCTTTTTCTGCTTCTAGCTTAAATTGTTCAATGTTTTGCTTTTGCTTTTGAATGTCATCTACTAAATTTTTCTCCTGCTCCCATTGACTAAAAATGGTTCCTCGTTCTTCTTTTAAATTTGCGAGTTCTGCATTTAAAGATTTTAATTTAGTAGTGTCTTTTTCTTTGCTGATCGCTGCAATCTCAATTTCTAACTGCATGATTCTTCGATCCAATTGATCCAATTCTTCAGGTTTGGAATTAATTTCCATTCTGAGTTTTGAAGCTGCTTCGTCCATTAAATCAATCGCCTTATCCGGTAAGAATCGATTGGTGATATAACGCTGAGATAGGTTGACTGCAGCGATGACCGCTTCATCTCTAATTTGAACCTTGTGATGGGCCTCGTATTTGTCTTTAATTCCTCTCAGGATTGAAATGGCACTTTCTGTATTAGGTTCATCTACTACTACTTTTTGGAATCTACGCTCAAGTGCTTTGTCCTTTTCAAAGTATTTTTGATACTCATCGAGGGTAGTTGCTCCAATAGCACGGAGTTCTCCTCTTGCTAAAGCAGGTTTTAAAATATTAGCTGCATCCATGGCTCCTTGTCCACCACCAGCACCAACTAGGGTGTGAATCTCATCGATAAAGAGCACAATATCACCCTCGGCAGTAGTTACTTCTTTAATCACTGACTTTAAGCGTTCTTCAAACTCACCCTTGTATTTGGCTCCCGCAATAAGAGCTCCCATATCTAGAGAAAAGATGGTTTTTTCTTTGAGGTTTTCAGGTACATCACCAGATACGATTCGGTGCGCTAACCCTTCTGCTATAGCTGTTTTACCAACTCCAGGTTCACCGACTAACATAGGGTTGTTCTTCGTTCTCCTAGAGAGAATTTGTAGTACGCGTCTAATTTCTTCGTCACGACCAATCACTGGATCTAATTTTCCGCTATCTGCGAGGCTGTTTAAATTCTTAGCGTACTTTTCCAATGCGTTATAAGTCGATTCAGCATCTTGAGATTTCACCGATTCACCCTTTCTGAGTTCTTGGATTGCCTTGACTAAATCAGCTTCTTTGATTCCCTGATCTTTTAAGATTTGAGATACTTTTGAATTGGATTTTAAAATACCGATCAAAAGGTGCTCTAGGGTAATATACTCGTCTTTTAGCTTCGTTGCTGCAGCAGTAGCTTCTTGAAGAGCCTTAGCAGCGTTTTTAGAGAGTTGTACATCGCCTCCCTCTACCTTGGGGAATCGTTCGATTTCTTTGTCTATCACTTGATTGATTAAGCTGCTGTTTACCCCTAATTTTTTCATTAAAAAAGGCAATACATTTTCATCTACTAAGAATAGTGCTTTGTAGAGGTGTTCACTTTCAATCAACTGATGAGAAAGACTCATGGCAAGCTGTTGTGCCTGTCCAATCGCTTCCTGTGCTTTTATGGTGTAATTATTAAATTGCATATGTTTAAATTGTTGTGTTAATACTGTATATTTGCAAACTTTAATTTCAATTATCTTACCAAGTTGATAAACAAGACAATATGTCTGTTAATTGCTTGATTTTAAAGACATTTTGTCATTTGTACTATATTATGAGTTTTTTAAAAAGACTAACATCGAGATCAAAATCACATACTGAAGCAGAGGTTTTAGTAGAGAAATTACAGTGGAACATAATCAATGCTGAACAGGAATTGGATTTGATTGAAGAACAATCCAAACTAAAACCACAGATTGTATTTAAACACTCTACTCGTTGCGGCGTGAGTTCTATGGTACTCAGAAGATTTGAACGACAAGCACATGAAGTGATTCAAGGTATGGATTTTCATATGGTGGATGTTATTTCAAATAGAGCTGTTTCCAATGCAATTGCTGGGAGATACGGTATCATGCATCAATCCCCTCAACTCATTGTAATTAAGAACTCAACTGCGGTTTTCAACGATTCTCATTACGAGATTATCAACAGTGAATTAGAGAGCTATCTCTAGTTGTTTAAAAGCAAGTTAATAACTCCTTGTAGTTTATTTTAAGAAATGCTTTAGAATAATAATTCAATCATTATTTTTGTTCTTTAAATTATAATCTATGGAACGCGATCAAATCATTTTCGATCTTATCAAAGAGGAAGAAAAACGCCAATTAGAAGGATTGGAACTCATTGCCTCTGAAAACTTTGTTAGCCCTCAAGTAATGGAGGCTGCAGGTAGTGTACTAACGAATAAATACGCTGAGGGGTATCCCCAGAAACGCTATTACGGCGGTTGTGAAGTTGTGGATCAAATTGAGCAATTAGCGATCGATAGAGCATGTGAGCTTTTTGGAGCTGAATACGCAAACGTTCAGCCTCACTCTGGATCACAGGCAAACGCATCTGTTTATCACGCATGTTTAAAACCTGGTGATACTATATTGGGATTTGATCTCTCTCATGGAGGTCACCTCACTCACGGTTCTCCAGTAAACTTTTCTGGAAAATTATACAATCCTGTATTTTACGGAGTTGAAAAGGAAACAGGTCGATTAAACTATGACACCATCCAAGAAATCGCTGAAAAAGAGCAGCCAAAATTAATTATTGCTGGTGCATCTGCATATTCGAGAGAAATAGATTACAAGCGATTTAGAGAAATTGCTGATTCAGTAGGAGCATTGTTAATGGCCGATATCGCACACCCAGCAGGACTGATTGCAAAGGGGATTTTAAGCGATCCAATTCCACACTGTCACTTTGTAACTACTACCACACATAAAACACTTAGAGGTCCTAGAGGAGGATTGATCTTAATGGGTAAAGATTTTGACAACCCATTTGGAATTACCCTTAAAGACGGTACTCCTAGAAAGATGTCTGCTCTAGTTAATCTAGCAGTGTTCCCTGGAAACCAAGGAGGACCCTTAGAACACATTATTGCTGCAAAAGCAATTGCCTTTGGTGAAGCTTTAACAGATGAGTACTTACACTATATGATTCAGGTGCGCAATAATGCTCAAGCAATGGCAGCAGCTTTCGTAGAACGAGGATATGATATTATTTCTGGAGGAACGGACAATCATATGATGCTGATCGATCTCAGAAATAAAGAGATCACAGGTAAAGAGGCTGAGGCAGTACTCGTGAAGGCCGATATTACTTCCAATAAGAATATGGTGCCATTCGATGATAAATCACCTTTTGTTACTTCTGGTATCCGCTTTGGAACTGCAGCAGTTACCTCTAGAGGTTTAAAAGAAGCTGATATGGAAACAATCGTAGGACTTATAGACAAGGTTCTTAGCAATAAAGAGGACGAAGCTATTATCAGTGAAGTTCGATCAGAGGTCAATGAACTTATGTCTAACAGACCTTTGTTTGTAGCTTAAGAAAAGAACCTAGTAACACTTATACGATAACCGCTTTGGGGAACCTAAGGCGGTTATTTTTTTTCTACTATTTTAACTTCAAAGAGTTTATCCCATTTTTTACCAGTGACAAAGAAGGTCTTTCGCTGGGGGTGATAGGCGACACCGTTTAAAACATCTAAAGCAGGGTGTTTGCTCACCTGTTCTTTTAAACCACCGAAATTAATGACCCCTTCAATAGCTCCAGAGCGAGCATCGATAATCATCATGCTTTCTTTAAGGTATACATTGGCATAAATTTTACCATCGACATATTCTAATTCATTGGTCTTGTTAAAAAAGGATTTATTGGTCACTGTTTGAATTCTGTCTTCTTCAATTAAATTAGTTGGATTTAAGATCCAGATATTCTGAGTACCATCACTTTTAAAAATTCGGTTGTCTGTATCATGAGTCAATCCCCATCCTTCTTTACTCTGTCCGTAATTAAATTCACCGATCTTATTAAAGTCTAAATCGAATATATACCCAATTTTTGATTGCCAGGTCAACATATAAATGCTGTCGTTGATAATGGTGATTCCTTCTCCAAACACAGAGGGATCAAGATCAATTTTTTTGAGTACTCTCCCTGTTTTAAAATCTACTTTTCTAAGCGATGATTCCCCTTTGAGGCCTGTGCTTTCGTAGAGATCTCCCTTGTAGAACTCCAGTCCTTGCGTATAAGCTGTTTGATCGTGAGGGTAGGTGGCTATGAGTTCATAGGTATAGAGCTTTGGAGCCTGGTCGTTGAATATCTGAATTGTTTTGGCATCCTTATAGGTCTTTCCATCGTAATCAATCTCGTAAGAGAGCCTATTGGTTCCCAATTGATCGGTGCTAATGGTGATACTGTCATTGCTGTAATCAAGAGCTTTGTTGTTTAAAGCTATTCGTATTTGATCGATGCTATGCTGCTCTGGGTTGTTGATTTTTACTTCCAATTGATCTCCCACTTGGTAACTCTTTTGCTTGGGAAAAAGCACTAGATCAAAAGTCTTTGTATTGGTGTTGGAACTACCACAAGAACCGAGGATGAGCACTATTAATAAAACGGATATTTTATGAAGCTTCATAGATATTAGCTTAGGGTCTTAAAAAAGTTAAAATTAAGGATGTAATTCGATTGTTCAAAATATAAAAGGATGTATATTTGCATCGGGCAAGTCCTACACGACCAGCTCCCCCAGAATCCCCCAGGGTGGGAACGCAGCAAGGGTATGGGGTTGTAGCGGTGCGATGTAGATCGCTTGCCCTTTTTTATTTCTCCTTTCTTCCTATGGTAGTATAATCAGTTTTACTTAATTTGCTGCTAGAAAATTAATCATATGAGTAACGTTGTACTGATCACTGGAGCCTCATCTGGAATAGGCAAATCCATTGGAATTCACCTTACAAACAAAGGATATAAGGTTTACGGAACAGCTCGAAAGCCTGAAAATTATCCCAATCATACAGAATTTCCACTCTTAGCGCTGGATGTCACCGACATGAAAAGCATTAGAGTTTGTGTGAGCGAACTCAGAGAATTAGAAGGAAGAATAGACGTGCTTATCAACAATGCAGGCATGGGAATTACTGGAGCATTGGAAGAAACACCTTTTGAAGAAATTGACCGCGTAATGGATACGAACTTCAAAGGTCCAATGAGAGTGATTCAAGCAGTAGTTCCAGTGATGAGATCTAATGAGAGTGGATTGATCATCAATATTACCTCTGTAGCTGGATTTATGGGATTGCCTTATAGAGGAGTTTATTCAGCTTCAAAAGCTGCTTTTGAAATGATATCCGAGACCTATAGCATGGAGCTCAAATCCTTTGGTATAAAAGTATGCTCTCTGGCACCTGGTGATTTTGAAACCAATATTGCTGCGGGTAGATTTCATACAGAAGTAAATGAGAAGTCACCCTATCACCCTCAGTACCAAGACGTTTTACAGCAGATGAACGATCACGTTAAGTCTGGTAAAGATCCTATTGCTGTTGCACTGACAGTAGAAAAAATTATCAAGGCTAAGAACCCAAAAGTTCATTATGTAGTTGGGAGCTTTCTTCAAAAATTATCATTGACCCTAAAGAAAATACTTCCCTCTAAGATGTATGAACGAATGTTGATGAATCATTATAAAATTTAAATGATCATTATACAACAATACAATAGAAGTTCTATCTTTGAACCATATTTAAAAAAACCTACCTCATGAAATTTTTTATCGATACTGCAAATTTAGATCAGATCAAAGAAGCTCAGGCTCTAGGAATTCTAGACGGAGTAACAACGAACCCATCATTGATGGCTAAAGAAGGAATCACTGGACATGAAAATATCTTACAACACTATGTGGATATTTGTAATGTAGTTGATGGAGATGTGTCTGCTGAGGTAATTTCTACAGATTTCGAAGGAATGGTTAAAGAAGGAGAAGCCCTTGCTGCACTTCACGATCAAATCGTTATTAAATTACCGATGATTAAAGATGGAATTAAAGCTTGTAAGTACTTTTCTTCAAAGGGAATTAAAACCAATGTAACATTGGTGTTTTCACCAGGGCAAGCGCTTTTAGCAGCTAAGGCTGGAGCGACTTATGTATCTCCATTTATCGGTCGTTTAGACGATATATCAACGGATGGTCTTAATTTGATTTCTGAAATTCGTCATATCTATGACAATTACGGTTTTGAAACAGAAATTTTAGCAGCCTCTGTACGACATACGATGCACGTTATTGACTGTGCAAAAATTGGTGCTGATGTAATGACAGGACCACTTTCTTCTATTGTTGGACTCTTGAAGCACCCACTCACCGATAGTGGATTAGCTAAGTTTTTAGAAGATTACAAAAAAGGAAATTAAACTCCTTTTAAAAAGAAGTTAGAAGATTTGCGAACGCATCTTCTATAAGACCGTCTTGTATGATAATACTCTTAAAGGGATTGTCGATAACAAGGCGGTTTTGTATATCCAATTGTGGGGAGTAAAACTGAAAGTCTGAATTCAATCTAGAATTTTTAACTAGAGCACGCCACTGATAAGGGTTACTCTGTGGGCAGATACCGATAAAAGTGTATTCTGGATAGTGCTTTTCTAATTGCTTAACGCGTTCTTGAATCTTGTAGAAGGTAGACTCATAGGTAGGTGACCAGAAATATAAAACTACTTTTCTGTTTTGAGTTATCTGATTTAAATTCGTTCGAATCCCATCAAAAGAGATGATCTCTACCGAAGGAATTATTCTTTTAGGCTGTAGATTTAAGATATTGTGGTATACATCTTCAATCTCATTGTAGTGTAAGTTAGATCCCGACAACTTTTTAAAGGCCTTGTGAAAGTCTTGAATATTATCAGGATTATCCCGAGATTTAATATAGTATTGAATAGCGATATTTCTAAAGAGATTGTCTTTGAGACGCTTGTCGATGTTCAAGGAATCGACTACAGCTAATTTGTGTTTGTTGAAATGTACAATCTGATTTTTGACAATGGGTTGAGGACAATTGTCTTTGCAGCTTAAAAATGCCAAATTCCCCAACTGATACTTCATATAACTGTAGTACGGACTGTAGAAGTAGAGGTCTTTGTGATTGAGTTTGAGTTCTTTGCGATAGTTGTAAAAATCCTTAGGGAGTTTGATGTGTTCGTGTGTTCTCCTATTGATCTTGTGAAAGAAGGGATACTTTTCTTTAAAGACGTAAACATTGTAGTCAATAGAGGCTTTAACAATATCTAAGGCCTTTGGACTTAAATCAATATCATCCTCTAAATCGTTGAGCAATTTTAATTTACGCTGTCTAATCTCTTTAATTTTTAAATCAAAAGCAATTGGATTGAGATTGTAATGAGCATTCATTTGTTGTTCATCCTCTTCTTTTTGAAGGAGTAATTCCACTAAGAAGTTATTGACTTCAGATCCCTTTCCAGAAAACATGAGTGATTCGTCGAATGCAAGAGTGTTTAATCTGAGGTTTAAACTATCTCCTTTTTGAAGGTAGATATAATTGAATTCTGGTTCGTGATAGAAG
>DAIRFL010000204.1:0-3432 GCA_036795105.1 Flavobacteriaceae bacterium
AAATAATCTACACTTTGATCTCCGAAGGAGTAATCTCTTCCGGAAGAGATTCCATAACCGTAAACCTCACCCACCATATAAAATGGGTTTTCATCCAATACCTTTTCGGGATTGTTTTGTTTCCATTGATCAAAAGAGTATTGAGCTTCATCGTATAAAACGGACCATACCCATTCAGATGCGTGTTTTACAGTGTCAACTCTAAAACCATCAACTCCTAATTCTTTTACGTAATCAGTAAGCCACTTAACTATATAGGCAGCTGGTGTTCTCGTGTAATTAGTACGGGCAAAGAATTCATCTAATTCCTTGATTTCCTGATCATATCTTCCTTCTTTCTTCCATTTTTCTAGGAGTTGTTGAGGAAGATCAACGGCTTGATCTTGGTTTTCAGTAAGTACATCTGGAAGATTTTTAACCAAGGTGCAGGCAGTCGTTCCTTCGTAAGAAGAAAAATCACATGCAGGTCCAGTTCGCACCCAGTCTGAAGGCCATACAGGGTCTTTTTCAGTCACTGGGCCAGTATGGTTTGCGACTACATCCAATACAATTCTAATGCCTTTTGAGTGAGCTGTTTCAACGAGTTCTTTTAAGTCGTCAACAGTTCCAAAATTTGGATCGAGAACGGTCCAGTCTTTAGCCCAATAGCCGTGATAGGCATAAGTGTTTCCAGTTCCTTCATCGGTAGAATCGTGAATTTGTTCGACTACTGGTGTAAACCAAATGGCATTGACTCCTAAATCAGTAAAATAACCCTCGTTTATCTTTTGAGTAATCCCTTTGATATCTCCGCCTTCAAAACCTCTTAAAACTGCAGTTTCCTTAGTTCGATCAAAATTGAGGTCGTTGGAAGTATCCCCATTGTTAAAACGGTCTGTAAGTAGAAAGTATACCGTAGCAGCTTCCCACAGAAAAGGTGTATTCATAGCAGTAGTTTGGGTAGTGGAATTGTTTTGACATCCCAACAGCAAAAGCAGTGAAGCCATTGAGATTAGCGTAATCTGTTTCATTTAAATAAGTTTAGTTTAGTGGGAGTAAAGTTACGAATAAATGACTAGTCTTTTCTATTCAAAACCTTGTATTCTTCATAACATTCACTAATGGCATCCAAAATTTGTAAATCGTTTGCAGTTTGAATAAAGGACTTGGAATAATTACAATTACTCAGTATATCTTGAATGTCGATTTTTTCTATTTGCAAGAGTGCCTGAAGTGTTTCACGATCAAATTTGGAAGCGAGTAAATCTCTGATGGCGTCGTCTTCTTTCATCTCTCGAAGTCTTCTCATCTGTTTGGGTTTTTTACCAAAGAGATTCCTCAGTAAATCTGCGGGATTTAAAATAGCCCCTAAAACCTTGGATACGGCCGATGGTTTTCGACTACCGGCTTCATAACCAACTGACAAGCCGGAGATGCTGTACTGGAAGGCCTCTTCCACGGGAAGTCTTTTGACATCAATTTCCAAATAACCTGTAAGTTGAAAAGGTTTGATTACCACTTCTTCAAGGGCATAAGCGAGTTCAGTAAGACCAAAGGAAGTGTTCTTAAATCGAAACATATCTTGGGTGACTCTCACTTTAATAGTTTTAAAACCCAAATAAGAAAAGTACAGGGTGTCGTTCACCGATGCTGGGATTTCAAAACTACCATCTCTTCTAGAAATTGTTCCCTTAATCTTACTTAGATTGATGATGTGAACATTCTCTAGAGGAGTGTCGTCTTGTGCATTTTTTACCTTTGTCTTTAGATACTCTTCAGAAGTTTGAGCATATGAAAAGAGACTAAAGAGTATTAGAAGTAGAAATCCTATTTTTTTCATCGATTTAAAGATATTGTTCTTTAAAGGAAAATAATAGAAATTATAAGATTTTTAACTAAATCCCTTTCTTCTAGAGCTATTTTTAGATTTTGATTTAGACTTAGATTTAGAAAAATTCTTTCCTTTTGAATCCGAATACCTTCTACCAGGTTTTGAATCGTTGAACTTTTTACCGCGATCTTTACGATCTCCACGATCTCTTCTTCTTCCTCTTCTACCACTGCCATCTTCAGGCTTAGAAGAAATCTCAACATTGACAAATCTTCCGTCGATCTTCAAATCGGTAAAGACTTCTAAGATCTTAGGCATTTGTTCAGGATCAGTATTAAAGAATGAAAAATTGTCTTTAACATCTACCTTGTAGACCTGGTCTTTTGTTAGATGCGTGAGTTCTCGGATAAAATCTTTAAGACTTCCCCAAGAGTATCCATCTCTTTTACCAACATTGATAAAGTAGCGAATAGAGTTCGGGTTTACATTGGTTTCTCCAGAAGATTCAGGAGATGTAATATCCTTTGTCTTATTGTAGTAATCAAAGAATCGAGTAAATTCGACAGATACAATTTTCTTGATCAGTTCTTCGCGATCTAAGCCATCTAAAACCTCGTGGATTTTAGGGAGGTATTCATCGACCTGGTGATTGATCTCTGTGTCTTTGATTTTATGAGCAAGGTGAAATAACTGTTTTTCACAAATCTCAATTCCTGTTGGAATTGGCTTTTGAACAAATTTCTTCTTGATGATTTTTTCGATGGTTCTAATCTTACGTTCTTCAGATTTAGTCACGATGACCATAGAGACCCCTTCTTTACCCGCTCTTCCTGTTCTACCAGAACGGTGGGTATAGGTTTCTATTTCATCAGGAAGCTGATAGTTGATTACGTGAGTAATATCGTCCACGTCAATTCCACGAGCTGCTACATCAGTAGCAACGAGCATATGAATCTGCTTTTTTCTAAAGGCTCCCATCACAAGGTCACGTTGATTTTGACTCAAATCTCCGTGAAGGGCACCAGCATTGTATCCATCTTCTATGAGTTTTTCTGCAACTCTTTGAGTATCTCTCTTAGTTCTACAAAAAACCACTGAAAAGATTTCAGGATTGGCATCGGCTAAACGTTTGAGTACTGGATAACGATCTCTTCCACCAGCTACGTAATATTCATGAGCAACAGTTGAAGCACCTTGGTTTTTAGAACCAACAGTAATTTCGTCTGGACTGTTCATGAATTTTTTTGCAATGATTGCAACTTCTTTTGGCATGGTAGCCGAGAACAACCAGGTGTTTTTTTCTTTAGGGGTATTGGATAAAATATCTTTGATGTCTTCAAAGAATCCCATATTGAGCATCTCATCGGCTTCATCTAAAATACAGTAATCAATCTTAGAGATATCCACCATATTTCGACCAATCATATCCTTCATTCTACCAGGGGTCGCTACAACGATCTGAGCTCCTCTTTTAATTTGACTGGCTTGTTCGCTAATACTAGCACCACCGTAGATAGCAACAGTATTTAATCCCTTTTCGTATTTAGAATAGAGTTTAATTTCGTTGGTAATCTGTAAGCAGAGTTCACGAGTAGGAGAGAGGATGAGTCCCTGTGTAAATT
>DAIRFL010000205.1:0-3424 GCA_036795105.1 Flavobacteriaceae bacterium
CATTAGCACTAGTTGCTTTTGTGTTTAGTGCTAAGGCACAACAAGGAGTTGATGAAACTTCTTTTGGAAAAGGATTGTTAAACTACACAGCAAAAGACAATTCTTTTAGCGTAAAATTCGCTCCACGTTTTCAACTCAGACAATACTCATCATGGGATGCTAATGGTTCTGGTTACGACAGTGCAGAACACGGATTCTTAGTGAGAAGAGCGCGTTTAAAGTTTAGTGGTTTTGCTTACTCAAAAAACCTTAAATACAAAATTGAGTTAGGATTGTCTAATAATGATTTATCCGGGGCAAATGCATTTAATAAGAAAGCACCCAACCAAATTCTAGATGCGGTGATCATGTGGTCATTTGCTAAGAATTGGGAATTATGGGCTGGACAAACAAAACTTCCAGGAAACGTAGAACGCGTTGTTTCTTCTGCCAACTTACAACTAATTGATCGTTCTTTGTTAAACTCAAAGTTTACAATTGACAGGGACTTAGGAATTCAATTGAGACATAAGTCTAAGTGGTCAGAAAACTTTATTACTCGTGAAAAGTTTGCTATTTCTCAAGGGGAGGGAAGAAATGTTACTAGCGGAAACCAAGGAGGTTTACAATACACTGCTCGTTTTGAAGTATTGCCTTTTGGAGAGTTTGCAAAAAAAGGAGATTATTCTCAAGCTGATTTAGCGCGTGAAAAAACCCCAAAATTAATGCTTACTTATACGGTAAACCACAATGATGATGCTGTAAAAACAAGATCAGGAAAAGGATCTTATATGGAGCTTTCAGATGGTTCTTTGTACCAAACAGACATCAATACTACTTATGTAGATGCTATGTTTAAATACAACGGTATTTCAGCAATGGCTGAATACGCAAAAAGAATTTCTGATGATCCTATCGCTGTAAATGCAAATGGTTCACAAACAGGTGACATCGTTTTAGATGGTGAAGCATTTAACGCTCAAATGGGATACTTGTTTAAAAGCAACGTAGAACTTGTTGGACGTTACACCAAGGTTAATTATGCTGAGGTTACTTCTAAAGAACACCTAAAACAATACACTCTTGGGATTTCTAAGTATATTGTAGGTCACAAATTAAAAGTTCAAGCAGATATTGTTAAAACTTTAGTAGGTGGAGAGAATGATAATTTTGAGTTTAGATCAGGACTTGAATTACACTTTTAAAAAATAACATTTTGTTAATCTAGGGATCCCATGATTCCTATACATTAGCACTAATTAAATAAACGCTATGGATAATATTTATTTCTTAATGATTTTTGCACTCGCAGTGCTTGCCGTTGTCGACTTAGTTGTAGGGGTAAGTAATGATGCAGTAAACTTCTTAAACTCAGCAATTGGTTCAAAAGCCATTTCATTTAAAAAGATTTTGATCATTGCCAGTTTAGGTATTTTTATCGGAGCTGTATTCTCAAGTGGTATGATGGAAGTTGCTCGAAAGGGGATTTTCATGCCAGGAGAATTTTACTTCGATGAAATTATGTACATTTTTATGGCAGTAATGATTGGAGATATTCTCTTATTAGATTTCTTCAATACTCTGGGAATGCCAACATCGACTACGGTTTCGATTGTATTTAACTTATTAGGTGCAGCAGTTGCAATGTCACTTATTAAGATCGGTGCAGATGAAGCTCAATCGCTTGCAGATTTAGCAACCTATATCAATACGGAGAAGGCACTACAGATTATTTCTGGTATACTTCTGTCGGTAGTGATTGCATTTACTGTGGGAGCTATTGTGCAATGGTTGTCCCGTTTAGTGTTCTCATTCCAATACGAAAAGAAAATCAAAAACTTCGGATTTGTTTTTGCAGGAATCTGTTTGACAGGAATCGGATACTTTATCTTTTTCAAAGGATTAAAAGGAACACCTTATTACAATGATATAAAAGGATTTTTAGCTGATAACGGAATGCTTGTAATTGGAATGATGTTTGCTTTTTGGACTTTGATTTCATTTTTCATCGATAAGGTGTTAAAGAAAAATGTATTGACTTTAGTGATTGCTATTGGAACCTTTGGTTTAGCATTGGCATTCTCAGGTAATGATTTAGTAAACTTTATTGGAGTACCAATGGCAGCTTATCACTCTTTTGAGGCTTGGTCAGTGTCTGGTGTTCCAGCTACTGAATTCTCAATGGAAGTATTAGCGAAGAAAGTTCCAGCTGAACCTTTATTATTGATAATTGCAGGAGGTATTATGGTAGTAACACTTTGGTTTTCTAAAAAAGCTAAAAATGTTACTGAAACAGAAATCGGTCTTTCAAGACAAGGTGAAGGGAATGAAAAATTTGAGCCAAATGCTCTTTCTAAAGCCTTGGTAAAAGGAAGTTCAAAATTAGCTAACCTTCTTGGGGCTGCACTTCCAGCTGCCGTTCAAAATAAAATCACTAACAGTTTTGAACAACCAGTAAATCACATCTCTGCAGACAAAGCAAAAGATTTACCAGCATTTGATTTAATTCGCGCTTCTATTAACTTAACTGTTGCAGGTATTTTGATTTCGATTGCAACTTCAATGAAGTTACCGCTTTCGACAACATACGTAACCTTTATGGTAGCTATGGGTACTTCACTCGCTGATAAAGCTTGGGGAAGAGAATCAGCAGTATACCGAGTAGCAGGGGTTGTTAATGTAATTGGAGGATGGTTCTTTACTGCGATCTCTGCATTTATCTTCGCTGGAGTAATCACTTACTTAATTTACTTAGGAAAAGGAGCTGCTGTAGCTGTCCTATTATTAGTAGCTGCTGGTCTTTTAATCAGAAACTATCTTTCTTATAAGAAAGCTGCAGCTGAGAAATTAATTCCAGCAGGATTAAAGAAATCTGAGAGTAAAACAGTTCAAGGAATTATCAGTGAATCTTCTGACAATATCGCTGATGTGATTAGAAGAGCTGCTAAGATCTACGACAATGTAATTACAGGACTTGCAAAGCAAGATGCTCAAAAGCTTAAAAAGAGTAAAAAGCAAATATCTAAATTAGAAGCTGAGGTTGAAGATTTGAGAAACCACTTATTCTACTTTATCAAGAATCTTGATGAAACTAGTGTTAGAGGAAGTAACTTCTATATCACAGTTCTCGCTTACCTAACAGATGTAGCTCAATCTTTAGAATACATTGCTAAAAAGAGTTATAAGCATGTGGATCACAACCACAAGCCTTTGAGATACAATCAGATTAAAGACCTTCAAGAAATTCAAGAATACATTTCAGAATTGCTTTCTAAGATTGAAAAAATCTTTAATGACAAGGAATACAAACAATTAGAAGGAGTAATTCAAAACAGAAAAGAAGCTCTTGATTTAATCTCAAAAAAGATTGATGAGCAGATTTCTAGAACGAGAACTGAGGAGTCTTCTCCAAAGAATACAACACTTTACTTTAACCTGCTATTAG
>DAIRFL010000206.1:0-3414 GCA_036795105.1 Flavobacteriaceae bacterium
AAGTAAGTGTGGTAACCATTAGAAAAGATTTAGTGATATTAGAACAAAACGGACTGCTTTATAAATCTCATGGAGGAGCTAGTATCGAATCCCCATATGTTTCAGATCGCTCCGTCAGTATTAAAAAGTTAGAGCGTACTTCAGAAAAGGAGGCAATTGCTCAAAAGGCAATTCAACTGATTGGTGAAAACGATTCGATTATTATTGGATCGGGTACCACAGTCGAAGCCTTTTCGTCTCTACTTCCTAATATGAAGTTAACAGTACTTACCGCAGCGATGAATATTTCCATGAGTCTTTTAAATCACGCTCAAATTGAATTGGTTCAGCTGGGTGGAATCGTTCGCAAATCGAGTGGTTCTGTAGTAGGTCCTCATACAGAGGCGATGTTGGATTACTTCAATTGCAAAACACTTTTTATCGGAGCTGACGGTGTGAGTTTTGATCACGGATGTACGACCTCTAATATGATGGAAGCACATTTGAATGCTAAGATGATGGAGCATGTTCAAAAGACCGTCCTACTTGTAGATAGTAGTAAATTCGACAAAAAAGGATTTGGAAAAATATGTGACTTTAATCAAATCGACCTAATTATAACCGACAAGAAAATACCAAACAATTATAAACAACTTTGCGAGGAATTGGCAATTGAGCTACTTCTTGTATAATCAACTAAACTTAAACTTATGAGTGTATTTATTGCAGAATTTATTGGAACTTTTGTTCTATTGTTTTTTGGTGCTACTGTAGTAGCAAATGTCTCCCTTAAGAAAACCCTAGCCAGTGGAGGAGGAGACGCCTGGATTTTGATAACAGCAGCCTGGGGGTTTGCAGTCTTTTGTGGTGTGATTGTTGCTGGGCAATTCAGTGGGGCTCACCTGAATCCTGCAGTAAGTGTTGGTTTAGCAATGGCAGGTAAATTTTCTTGGTCATTGGTTCCTATCTATGTATGTGCACAGTTATTAGGAGCAATGGCAGGAAGTTTTTTGGCTTATATACTCTACATCGATCATTTTAGAGCAACGGAAGATGAGGGAGCTGTCAGAGGGTGTTTTTGTACAGGTCCTGCCATCAGAAACTATAAAAATAATTTCTTTAGTGAATTCTTTGGCACCTTTTTATTAGTGTTTATCATCTTCTATATCGCTTCCCCAAACATTGAGGTTGAAGGGGTTTATGTGGTGCAATATGGAATCGGTTCCCTTGAAGCACTTCCAGTAGGAATTTTAGTATGGCTACTGGGGATGACTGTAGGAGGAACTACGGGCTATGCGATTAATCCAACTCGTGATTTAGGGCCTCGAATAGTCTATTCACTACTTCCGAGAAAGAATAAAAACCCCGATTGGGCTTATTCTTGGATTCCAGTAGTTGCTCCTATTTGTGGAGCCATTGCAGCAGGACTAGTATTCAATCTTCTCAACTAGTTGTTAAACCAATAGTTGATTTTTAGACTGAGTCGCCAATCCTTTGTGGAGTCAAGTCCATTGACTTCCATTGAATTAAATACCAAAAAGATATCTGAAGCTGGTTTATAACGCCATTGAAGTCTTGAATTGACTCCCCAACGATCAAATTGTTGGTTGTACTGATAGATATTGGAGAAAAACAGCTTAGAATTAAAGGTAATGTCAGCCTTTGTACCTAAAAGCCAGAATGCGGAATCATTCCATGGAGCTTCCAATTGGATTTTAGTGTAGTTGGCAATGGCATTAATACTTATATAGGGTTGAAAACGATATCCAAGTTCAGAACTGAATTCCGTTTTACTTCCATCTTGATAATAACCTCCTTTCTCTGCAGCTAATTTATAGGTAAAGAGGTTTTGAGGTCTTGAGGTGAATTGAACACCATAAGTACTCCACTGGTGCTGAGTTTCAGCAGCTAATTCTTTAACTCCAGAACGAGTAGGGTCAAAAGGATCAAGGAGCATAACGTATTGAGTGTCTATGTTGAATTCCAATTGTGAGCGATTCAAAAAGTTAAACCCATAGGCAAATCTTGTGAAGTCATCTGTTTTGATTCCAGTCTTATTGTAATAGTGCATGCTAAAGACTCTTGGACCGTGTGAAACTAATTTACTATCGGCATTCTCATTCCAAAAAGTATGTCCTGCAAAGGCATTGTACATCTGATAATCTTTACGGGGTATAAATCCTACTGCTGCATTGACATTTTCTCCAGAATATTCACTTGTAATTCTAAAACGCCATTTTTTGGATTGATGCCCAAAGCTAGCCATAAACACATTAGAGTCATCTAATTTTTCCTGGTCAAAACTATTGAGGTAAAATAGTTTACCATCCCATTGGTTATTGTTAGAGGCGTAATTAAATTCTAAACCAAGTGTTCGGTTATAAGGATCACTCTCTGTATGTTTTTCTTCTAGGAAGTTCATCGCCTGCTTATTGACCAAAATCATCCCTATATTAGAACGATCCAACACCTTTTGTTGAAGCGATAAGACACCAAAATTCTCTGCAGCTAACCCTAGAGTAAGGTCCTCAGCTGTTTGGATATCCATAAGTCCAATACGAAGGTCTTCACCTATATTTCCAGAGAGTCTCATACCAGCTTTAATAGGCACTCCTAAACCAATTCTTCTGGAAAAGAACGGTTTGACGTTTCTGGTACCAAAATTTCCAAATAAATCGGCATTTTCTAAGAAAAATTGACGTTTTTCAGGAAAAAACAGCTCAAAACGGTTCAAATTGGTCACTTCTGCATCAACTTCAGTGTTTGAAAAATCAGGATTAATCGTCAGGTCTAAATTCAGGGCTGCACCAATTCCAATTTTTACATCAGTTCCCATTTGAAATTCATTATCAGAATTAGCAGCTGAAGTCGCTAAATAGGGAATTAGAGAAATATTTTTCTTTTGTGAAGGAGGAGGTGTATCCCATACGAGATTACCAGAATAGGCTAAACTAATCGAAGGAAACTGCCTAGGGACAGGTGCCCAAGCAGATTTTTCATTTGCCTTGAGGTCTAATCTTGAAAAGTTAATCCCCCAAGATTTTGCATTTTCATTATAGCGAATGGACTTAAAAGGAATGGCAATTTCACATACCCATTTGTCCTCGTCAAAACGAACTTCTGATACCCATTTGGTGTCCCAGTTTAAATCAGCTTTTGCTCCATCGTAAAGGGTACCATCCCACTGAGCACCATAGGCGTTTAAACCAAAGGTAAAACCAGTAGTGAGGTTGTTAAAGGGATCAAAGGCCATAATGAAGTTGTCGTTCTTATTAAAAGAAAAGTCTCGTTTGTAGGATTCAACATTATAGGCTCCTTTAACTTCATTGTTGTAGAAGACAATAGACATATAGATATAGTCGTCATCAAAACACATTCGAGCTTCAGAGTGCTGAGTAGCTGGTTTTCCATCCGAAGGTTGGATCATAAAAAAGT
>DAIRFL010000207.1:0-3413 GCA_036795105.1 Flavobacteriaceae bacterium
CTCTAAACTTAATTACCATGAAAAATACGTTCTATGCTTTTGTGCTATTCGCACTTCTAGGAAATTTTGCCTATTCACAATCTAAAAAAGCTAAAGACGAAAAGAAACCACTCGATTCTCTCGTTGTAGATATTCCATCATCAAAAGGGGCTCTGACTTCCTACTTTTCAATTGAAGATCAAAAGCTCTATTTAGCGGTACCGAAAACATTACTTCAAAAAGATTTATTGATGATTAGTAGGTATGCTAAGCTACCGGCTAATTATTCAGCTTATACCAATGCGGGATCTAAATCCTCTGAGACGGTAATTCGCTTTGAAAAAATGGGAGATCAATTGCTCTTAAAGCAAATTTCCTTTGTAAACCTTGCCAAGGAGTCGGATCCAATTAACCTTTCGGTTACTCAAAATAACTTCCCTCCAATTTTAGCGACTTTTAAAGTGCTCAATTCTGAAGAAGATCTCTTTTTAATCGATGCTACAAAGTACTTCTCATCGGATTCACCTGGTTTTAATGTGATTGGAAGTACTCAAAAAAAGAACTATGGCATAGGAAATGTTGACAAGGATCGATCCTTTATCGACCGCGTAAAGAGCTATCCAAAAAATATTGAAGTCTTACATACCTTAACCTATTCCGCAAATAAAGCACCAAGGCAAAATACAGCTAAGACCTATAGTTTTCAGATGAATCATTCAATCATACTTTTACCTGAAGACAAGATGCAGATTCGCTATTCAGATCCAAGAGTAGGATGGTTTTCACATGAACAGTACAACTACTCTTCGGATGCATTAAAATCTGACAACTACAGAATAGCCCGCCACTGGAAATTAATTCCCAGTGACATTGAAGCCTATAATAGAGGAGAGCTCGTAGAGCCTGTTAAACCAATTGTATACTATTTAGACCCTGCAACTCCTATAAAATGGAGACCGTATTTTAAACAGGGTATTGAAGACTGGAATACAGCTTTTGAAAAGGCAGGATTTAAAAATGCAATTATAGCCAAAGACCCTCCTACCAAAGAAGAAGATCCAGATTTTAGCCCTGAGGACGTTCGTTATTCAACCGTTCGCTATGTAGCTTCAACTACTAGAAATGCTGTAGGACCTAGTGTGACGGATCCTCGAACAGGTGAAATCTTAGAGAGCGATATTATTTGGTATCACAATCACCTCAGATCTTATCGAAACAGATATTTATTAGAAACTGCCGCTGCTAATCCAAAGGCGAGAACACTTGATACTCCTGAAGAAGAAATAGGTGAAATGATGAGAAGAGTAATTTCTCACGAAATTGGACATGCCCTTGGTTTACCACATAATATGAAGGCGAGTTCTGCCTATGCTGTTGATTCGCTTCGCTCTGGAAGTTTTACACAAAAGATGGGTATAGCAACCACTATAATGGACTATGCTCGATACAATTATATTGCTCAACCTGGTGACCAAAACATACGATTTGTACGTCAATTAGGACCCTATGACGACTATGCTATTGAATGGGGATATCGTTATTATGACCAAAAGTCTGCAGTGGAAATCAAGGAAATTCTCAGAGAATTTGTCGATGAGAAAAGTTTAGATCCAATCTATATGTTTGGATACAGCAGAAATGATCCGAATTCCCAAACAGAGAATATCGGAGATGACCCGGTTAAGGCAACTTATTACGGTTTAAAGAATTTAAAAATTGTAGCTTCCAATTTAGATGAGTGGACTTCTAAAGAAGGAAAGCCTTACGATGATTTAAAAGAATTGTACGGTGAACTGCTGAGCGTATACAGAAGGTATATTTATCACGTTGCAGCAATAATCGGTGGAGTCAATGAGACGCTGATCAATAAAGGACAAGACGCCACTCCGTATCAAAATGTTTCAAGAGCAAAACAATTAGAGGCCTTAGCTTCATTAAAGACAAATTTATGGGAAAGCCCTAGGTGGCTAATGGACGCTGAACTCATCTCGAAGTTTAATGCTGATGGAGTACTCAATCGTATTAATGCCATGCAAAAATCAGTCTTGTATCGTATTTTAGAATACAGACGATTAAACAGAATGCTCTCCACTCAAACAACTTTAAAAGGAGCTGCATTACCCGTAAACGAATTGATTAAAGTGCTTCAGGATGATTTAATAGCGGTTTCTAATCCAGATATATTAGAACGAAATCTTCAAATTAATTGGATTCAGAGACTGCTCGAACTCAAAGAGGAGTCAAAATTAGAGCCAGTTGTTTTGGGCTATATTAACCGCGCCTTAGAAGATACTAAATCCCATTTTAAATCAAAGAGAAACAGTGGTTCTTCTGAACTTAAAGCGCATCATAGCTATGCTTATGCACTCTTATTAAATTCAGAGAAAAAATAGAATGGATAAACAATTTCATTGGGATCAAGTCTATCAGACGAAGGAACCACATCAAGTGGGTTGGACCCAAAAGTATCCTGAGGACTCCATGAAGCGAATCATGAGTTTAGATCTTCCAAAGGATGCACCGATTATCGATATAGGTGGGGGTGATAGTGATATCCCAAAATTGTTATTGGAGGAAGGATTTTCAGATATTACGGTATTGGATATTTCCTCATCGGCTATAGAACGGGCTCAAAAAAAACTCGGCAATGACGCCCGTAAAATTAATTGGGTCGTATCGGATATTAAAGAGTTTAAACCCCCTCGTTCCTATGTGCTTTGGCACGATAGAGCAGCCTTTCATTTTTTAATCAGTCCTTCTGAAATCAACAGCTATATTAATTTGCTCAAATCCTCTGCTAGTGATTATATCGTAATAGGAACCTTTTCTGATATCGGTCCAAATAAGTGTAGTGGATTACCCATTACCCAATACGATGAACAGAAGATGGAGGAAACACTCGCGAAGGCTAATTTTACAATTATAGAAAGTGAGCGCCCTGTTCATATTACTCCCTCTGGAGGAGAACAGGCTTATTTGTTTGTAACCGCTACTAAAGAGGCTTTGTAACTAATATTACATTCAGTCTTTTTGAATCCCTCTATTTTTGCCTCTGTAATTTTAAAAAATAAAATCAATGTTTGGATTAGGAAGTTTATTTGGTGGAGGTAATTCTGAGTTTGTCACCGTATTAGAAGCAGATGAATACAGAGAACGCGTAAGTAAGGGAAAAGTGCAGTTAATAGATGTTCGAACTGCAGGTGAATTTCAAATGGGTCATATTAAAGGAGCCAAAAATGCAGATTTATTTTCTCAGGTTAAATTTAAACAGATCGTTTCTAAATTCGATACTGAAAAACCAGTGTATTTGTATTGTCAGTCTGGAAACCGCTCTAAAACAGCATCGAGTATACTCGTAGGAATGGGTTTTAAAGAAATTTATGACCTAAGAGGAGGAATACTCAGATATTAATCTTTAGTATACAACAAATAAA
>DAIRFL010000208.1:0-3401 GCA_036795105.1 Flavobacteriaceae bacterium
CCATCAAAAGCAATTTTATTTATGAGCTCACTATTTAAAGAACCTTCAAATTTAGAACCGTATACCGAAGTAACTATTTTAGATTGAGCAAATAGCGGTTCATCTGCATAAAATTTCTTTAAGTACAGTGGTAGAAGTGATGACAACCATCCGTGAACGTGAATTACATCTGGAGTCCAATTGAGTTTTTTAACAGTTTCAACAACTCCTTTTGCAAAGAAGATAGCGCGTTCATCATTGTCTTTAAAAAGTGTTCCTTTTGCATCCGTAAAGGTGAATTTGCGTTTGAAGTACTCTTCATTGTCAATGAAATATACCTGAATACGTTCCTTTGGAATAGAAGCTACTTTAATGATTAATGGCATATCGAGGTCGTTGATCACCAAATTCATTCCTGAAAGTCGAATCACCTCGTGAAGCTGATGTCTTCGTTCATTAATGATCCCATACTTGGGCATAAATATTCGGATCTGTCCTCCTCTACTGTTCACCATTCTCGGAGTTTCATAAGACATATTAGAAACCTCATCATGAGGCATATATGGAATTAATTCGGAGCTGACGAACAAAATCTTTTTACCATTCATATCACACTATTTTTAGATTGCCTAAATTAGGTGTGCAAATTTACAAAAAAATAAGCAGAATAGCCTTATTTGTAGTAAGTTTGCTTGCTGAAAATCAGTCATGGAACTACAATTTAATACAAAAGGAGAATTAAGGGCTTTTTTAAGTCATCAGTCTAAAACTAAAAGTGTTGGATTTGTACCCACCATGGGAGCGCTTCATCAGGGACATATCAGCCTCCTTCAGAGGGCTTTTCAGGAAAATGATTTGGTGGTTACCAGTATCTTTGTCAACCCTACTCAGTTCAATAATAGTGAAGACCTGGCAAATTATCCAAGCACCCTAGAGAAGGATCTTAAGCTCATCGGTGAAGTATCAAAAGAGATTGTCGTTTTTACTCCTTCCATTCAAGAGATGTACCAAGAAAACGTTCAGTCAAAAAGCTATGATTTTGAGGGAATTGACCTTCATTTAGAAGGGCTCGATCGCCCAGGTCATTTTGATGGAGTTGGAACTATTGTAGAAGCACTTCTCAGAACGGTAGCTCCGACTAAAGCCTATTTTGGAGAAAAGGACTTTCAGCAATTACTCATTGTAAAATCTCTTGTAAAACAACTTCAATTACCCATTGAAATTATCTCTTGTCCTATTGTAAGAGAAGCAAATGGACTAGCGATGAGTTCTAGAAATGAGCGTCTGACTCCCCAACAAAGAGATCGAGCATCATTGATTTATCAATCCTTGATCAAAGCCGTAAATCTAGCAAAAGAACAAACGCCTCAACAGGTCAGAAACTATATTGAAAATGTCTTTGCCGCTGAAGTTGATTTTGAATTGAATTACTTTGAAATTGCCTGCGTCGACAACTTTCTTCCAGTGACTGAATTTGAACAAAACAAACACTATCGTTTTTTGATAGCAGTGGTGTTTAAGGGCGTTCGTCTCATAGACAATACCGGCTATGTTCACCTTGGTTCCTATTAAAAAATAGTCGTATCTTTGCACCATGCAAATTCAGGTAGTAAAATCGAAAATTCACAGAGTAAAGGTCACAGGAGCTGACCTTAACTATATCGGTAGTATTACAATCGATGAGGACCTCATGGATGCTGCAAATATCATCCAAGGAGAAAAGGTTCAAATCGTCAATAATAACAATGGTGAACGTCTGGAGACCTATTGTATTCCAGGGCCGAGAAACTCAGGTGAAATAACCTTAAATGGAGCTGCAGCTAGAAAAGTTGCCGTTGGAGATGTGCTTATTTTAATCTGTTATGCCATTATGGACCTTGAAGAAGCCAAAAGCTTTTCACCGGCAATTGTATTTCCAAACGAAGAAACCAACCTCTTAGAGTAATCTTGAAAACCAGGCTGATCAAATTATTAAAAACACTAATCCCTATTGGATTAGGATTGTTCTTGATTGTTTACGCCTATATGAAAACCAGTCCTGAAGAACGGGAACTGATCTACACTTATATACTCGACGCAGATCCTTTTTGGATTGGCATTTCAATAGGACTTGGAGTTCTCTCTCATATATCGAGAGCGATTCGATGGAATTACCTGCTCGATCCCATGGGGTATCAACCCTCGATAAAGTCGAATATCTTAATCATATTGATGAGTTATTTAACCAATCTAGGCATTCCTCGCTCTGGAGAATTTCTAAGGGCAACTGCCTTGTCTACCTATGAAGGGGTCCCCTTTCAAAAAGGATTTGGAACCATCGTTACCGAACGTATTATCGATTTAATAATTCTCTTTCTCATTATTGGTTTGAGCATCATTCTTCAAACGGAGGTCTTGCTCGATTACTTTAATTCTCAAGGAATTTCAATAGAAACCCTTATCATTGGGTTGGCGGTGCTTTTAATTATTGGTTTTGTACTATTAAAATTCCTTAAGAGTTCAAATTCAAGCTTTGCACAAAAATTCAGAAGCTTTTTCGGCGGATTGATCGAAGGAGCACTCAGTATTCTCAAACTCAAAAACAAATGGGCTTTTATAGGTCACAGTCTCTTTATTTGGCTTGCCTATATCGGAATGTTTTGGGTGATTAAATTCAGTGTTCCAGAAGTAATTGACCTGGGCTTTAGCGAACTTTTGGTTGGGTTTATTGCTGGAGCATTTGCAATGACTGCTACCAATGGAGGGATTGGACTCTACCCTATTGCCGTCAACAAATCCCTTTCTATTTACGGGATTTCTGCAATTGCAGGAAATGCATTCGGATGGATTGTATGGATCACACAAACACTGATGGTCGTAGTTTTAGGAGCAGTCTCGTTTTTAATCCTACCCTTTATTGCATCTAAAAATAAATAGGGTTACTTTAGAGTTTTGAATCTAAGGTATTCACTCATGGCTAAAACCAAAACCTCTTTCTTTTGTCAAAACTGCGGCACCCAATTTGCCAAATGGGTGGGACAGTGTTCTTCTTGTAAGGAGTGGAACACAGTGGTTGAAGAAATCGTTCAAAAAGAAGAAGCAAAGGTTTGGAATACGGCTTCACAAGCGACCACTAGAAGTCCAAAACCCCTAAAAGTAAAAGATATTATCACTGATTCTGAAATCAGAATGGACAGCTCTGACAAAGAGTTTAATCGGGTTTTAGGAGGAGGTATTGTCCCTGGATCACTGACATTATTAGGAGGAGAACCTGGGGTTGGAAAGAGTACACTACTGCTTCAAATCGCACTGAATCTTTCCTATAAAACACTCTATGTATCCGGGGAAGAAAGTCAAAAGCAGTTAAAGATGAGAGCAGATCGAATCGACAGCGATTTGGACAACTGTTTTATTCTCACTGAAACCAATATTCAAAATATCTT
>DAIRFL010000209.1:0-3304 GCA_036795105.1 Flavobacteriaceae bacterium
TCGATCAACACCCTTCCAGAAGCATCTTTAAAGCTCGCTAAGAGATGTGCTAATGCATAAGAAGGGTTTGGAGCGTAGTTTCCAAAATGCCCTGAATGCTGTGCTAATTTAGGTCCATAAGTGGTCAGCGTCATGGAGCTTATTCCTCTACAACCGTAAACAACTGTAGGGTTCAATGAGGAATGCATAGGGCCATCACCAATAATAAGATAATCAGCTTCAAATAGTTCGCTATAACTATCAAGAGCTGCTGTAAGTGGAGCTGAGGATTTTTCTTCCTCACTGTCGAGTAATACTTTAATATTGTAACCCAGCTCCTCATTTTGCTCTTGAAGCAAGTCAATGGCATTTAATAGCATTATTATTGGCCCTTTGTCGTCAGAAGTTGATCTACCAAACAATCGCCAGTCAAATTTCAAATCCTCATCTAATTCAGAGATTTCTCGCTCTTCCCATTCGCCTCCATTAGGAGCTTTGAGTACCATTTTAAAAGGATCTTCTTGGTTCCATTTGCTCTTATCAACGGCTTGACCGTCTAAGTGCATATAAATGAGAAGTGTTTTCTTTCCCTCTTTCATTGGAAGGGCTGCAAAGAATAAGTCCTCACCAGTGGTAGGAAGTACCGTCGTATTAAATCCTCTTTTATTGAATTTATCAGTGAGCCAATAGATGTTGCGATTGATGTCCGCATGATTGTTGGCATCATTAGGAATCGCTACAAAATCAGATAGCTCCGCTATTGATTTTCTAATTTGCTTTTTGAACTGTTGTTCTGACTGAGCAGTTACAGAGCTCATCAACAAAAAGGCTATAAACGAAAAAAGTACTTTCATCTCTATTATTTTAGAAGATGAAAGTACAAATTTTAATGTGGATATAAAACCTATTCTAAGGTCAATACTAAATCGTCAGGATTTACTAAATCACCACCTTTAAGTTGGATGGATTTAACTACTCCTTCTGCATTAGAAGTTACTGTGGTTTCCATCTTCATCGCTTCAATAATAAACAGCGGTTGATTTTTCTTAATCGCTTCTCCTCTTTTTACAAGTACTGAAGAAAGCAATCCTTGAAGGGGTGCTCCAATTTGCTTATCGTCATCTGCCTTAGCTTTGATGTTTTCTGCCTTGTCGACTTTTACAGAGCTATCTTTTACCTGAATGGTTCTCAATTGACCGTTGAGTTTGAAGTAAATGGTTACATTCCCCTGAGCATCTGGCTCTGACTTCAACATCAATTTGATGAGTATATACACTCCTTCTTCTAATTTCACCATGATTTCTTCTCCTATATCCATTCCGTAGAAGAAGTTTTTAGTCGGTAAATTAAGGACATTACCGTATTTGAGATGCTGTTTATAAGCATCCTCGAACACCTTAGGATAAAGACTGTAAGACAAGAAGTCTGTGATTTCAAGTTTTCTACCCATACCCTTAGAGAATTTGCGTTTGAACTTCTTAAATTCAGATTCAAAATCAATTGGTTCTAAATGCGCATTAGGGCGTTCGGTATAAGGTTTGATGTCTTTTAAAACTTTTGCCTGAACCTCTTTTGGGAATCCTCCAACAGGTTGACCTAAATCTCCTTTAAAGAAACTGATCACCGAATCAGGGAAGTCCATCGTCTCACCTCGATCTAAGACATCGGCAACTGTATAGTTGTTAGATATTAAGAACTGAGCCATATCTCCAACTACTTTTGAACTCGGAGTTACTTTTACAATATCTCCAAAGAGCTGGTTTACTTCTCCGTACATCTTCGTCACTTCTGGAAACTTATCTTCTAATCCAAGAGCAATGGCCTGTCCTTTTAAATTGGAATACTGACCTCCTGGAATTTCGTGCTTGTACACCTCTCCTGTTCCGGCTTTTAAACCAGATTCAAATCCGTAGTAATACTGACGAATGGTTTCCCAATAATCGGAATAACGTGCAAGGGAACCTGAATCGATTGGATTTTCTCTCTCATTAAATTTCAAGAGCTCTACCATCGAATTAAAATTGGGCTGAGATGTAAGTCCTGACAAGCCACCTTGTGCTACATCAATCACATCTACTCCTGCTTCAATAGCTTTGATATACATCGCCGCCTGAGTCGAAGAAGTATCATGTGTATGTAAGTGAATTGGGATCGAAACTTCTGATTTTAGAGCAGAGATCAATTCATAAGCGGCATAAGGTTTTAATAAACCTGCCATATCTTTTACTCCTAGAATATGTGCTCCTGCATTTTCAACATCTTTAGCGAGCTGCACATAATACTCTAAGTTGTATTTTGTCTTGTTTGGATCTAAGATATCTCCTGTATAACAGATGGTTCCCTCTGCGATTCCCTGGGTTCTATTGCGAACGTGTTCGATTGCAGGTGCAATCGACTCCATCCAGTTCAATGAATCAAAAATTCTAAATACATCGATCCCTGTTTCCCAGGATTGCTCTACAAATTTTTCAATAAGGTTATCTGGATAGGCCTTATACCCTACTCCATTCGAACCTCTGAGTAGCATTTGAAGCAGAACATTTGGCATCACTTTTCTTAAAAGTGCTAAACGCTCCCATGGATTTTCTTGTAAGAATCGAAGACAAACATCAAAGGTAGCTCCTCCCCATACTTCCATGGAGAAGATCTCTGGATGGGTTTTTGCATAACTCTCTGCGACCGCCATCATATCAGTGGTACGCATACGAGTCGCAAGTAGCGATTGATGCGCATCGCGCATAGTGGTATCTGTAAAGTGGATTTTCTTTTCATTTTTCAACCACTCTGCAAATTTTTCAGGACCTAACTCCGTCAATAAATCTTTGGTTCCCTTTGGATAATCTCCACTTGGGATTGATGGAATAACTGGTTTAGAAAATACTTTACTAGGATCTACCTTTTTAACATCAGGATTTCCATTGACGATGGTTTCTCCTAAATATGCCAATAATTTATTCGCTCTGTTTTTGGTCTCTTTAATATTGAAGAGCTCTGGTGTGTCTTTGATGAAGTTTACCGTCGTTTTTCCAGATACAAATGTCTCATGAGCGAGAATATTGTCTAAGAAAGCCATATTGGTTTCGACTCCTCTAATTCTAAATTCCGATAATGCTCTTCTCATCTTACGACACGATCCATCTAAGGTTCTACTTATTGCAGAAACCTTTACAAGCATGGAATCAAAGAAAGGAGAAATGGATACTCCTTGATAGATACTCCCCGCATCCAAACGAATTCCAAGACCTGAAGCAGAACGATAAGTGGTTACAACTCCATAGTCAGGCTTAAAATCATTTGCAGGGTTTTCAGTGGTAATTCTACACTG
>DAIRFL010000210.1:0-3279 GCA_036795105.1 Flavobacteriaceae bacterium
GTAAGAAGCTTAATAGCTAAGGGGGTTGTAAATTCTATAAAACGTCAAGTAGACCGAATTCAATTTGATTCAAAAAAACAACTAGAACCTTTAAAAGAACTTAACGAGGAGCAAAACAAGGCTTATCATTCCTTGAAAAGTCATATGGAGAACCAAAAGGTTAGTCTGTTAAAAGGAGTGACCTCTTCTGGTAAAACAGAGGTTTATGCAAAATTAATAGAAGAGCAATTAGCAACTGAGAAACAGGTTTTATACCTAGTCCCTGAAATAGCGCTCACGGTACAACTCATCAAACGATTACAGACGTATTTTGGAAAATCACTGGCGGTATTTCATTCTAAATACAACAACCAAGAACGAGTAGAGGTTTGGAATCAGGTACTTCAAGGAAGTGACAAGGCACAATTAATTCTCGGAGCACGTTCTTCACTCTTACTTCCATTTAAGAATCTAGGACTTATTATTGTAGATGAAGAGCACGAATCTTCTTACAAACAGTACGATCCAGCTCCTAGATATCACGCCAGAGATGCCGCTGTCTATTTGGGGAGCTCTCAAAAGATTCCTGTGATATTGGGATCTGCTACACCAAGTATTGAAAGTAGGTATAATGTAGATAAGGGAAAGTATGAATTAGTCGAACTCAATAAGCGATTTGAGGATGTACTCATGCCTGAAATTCAGCTGATCGACCTAAAAAAACACTATAAGAAAAAGGAAGTCAAAAATCATTTTTCTTATCCTTTATTAGAGGCTATAGACGATACGATTAAGGAGCGTAAACAGGTAATTCTCTTTCAAAACAGAAGAGGTTACGCCCCATTAGTTGAATGCGAACGATGTGGCCATACTCCTGGATGTCCACATTGCGATGTAAGCCTTACTTATCACCAGCACAGCAAACAACTTCGATGTCATTATTGTGGATTTCAAGAGGCCTATCAAGCTAGTTGTCAATCCTGTGGAAGTGTTGAACTCAACACCAAGGGTCTAGGAACTGAGCAAATTGTCGATGCTCTAAAAGAACTGAGGCCCGATTTAGCAGTGGAGCGATTGGATTACGATACCACAAGAGGGAAAAACGCCTATGATGAAATCATCACTGCTTTTGAACTAGGACAAATCGATGTACTTGTTGGAACACAGATGGTAGCCAAGGGTCTAGATTTTGAAAAGGTTGGTCTAGTTGGGGTTTTAAATGCCGATACACTGCTTAATTTTCCAGAGTACAATGCACATGAGCGCGCCTTTCAGATGTTGACTCAGGTAGCAGGAAGAGCAGGAAGAAAAAAAGACCGAGGAAAGGTGTTGATTCAATCGTATAATCCCTATCACGAAATACTTAAATTAGTAAGTACCAATGATTACGATGGCATGTATAAAGAACAGTTGTATCAACGTGAAATCTACAAATACCCTCCCTCGAATAAAATCATCAAGATCACTTTTAAACACAAGGAGTACAATAGAATTAATCAAGCAGCACAGTGGTATGTAAATGGATTGAAGAAAGGACTTTCAAATCTGAGTATTTTAGGGCCTGAATTTCCTGCAGTAGCACGAGTTAAGAATAATTACATCAAGCACATCGTAATTAAAGTACCTCATACGATTCCTCCATCTGAAATCAAGACCTATTTACAGAGACTTAGAACCTCTTTTTATTCCATAGCACAGTACCGATCCATCAGAATTAACTTTGATGTAGACTACCTTTAACAAGCCTCCAAGGCTTGAATAAATGCTTGCTTATTGGATCTGCTAATAGGTAGAGCAATATTTTCAATGGTTACTGAAGAAGGGCTGTACGATTGAATTTTATGGAGATTGATGACAAAGGATTTGTGAATTCGAATCATCTGTGAAGCACTGATTTTTTCCATCACTTTTTTAAGCCCTTTAGCCACCGTATACACTTGTCGTTCGGTTACTATTTTTGAATAATCCCCCATCGCTTCAATCCACTTGATGTCTTTAATTCTAACGCGTTTTTTTCGTTGATTAAAGTGAACAAAAATAAAGGGTTCATTTTCATCAAAGGACCGATGATTGTTGTGAATTTTCACTGCCTTGTCAATTGCGATATGAAACCGATGGGTTTCAATATCACCTAAGAGGTAATCGGTGACATTGTACTCAAAAGCTTTTAGAGCGTAATCAGATTTTTCAGAGGCAATGATAATTTGTGGTTGGTCAACCAGGGATTCAATTAATTGAAAGCCATTTCTAATAGGCATTTCAATGGCGATAATTGCCAAATCGACTTCTCTGCAGTTGATTCCCTCTACTGCCTCTATGGCATTTCTAAAACAAGCGATAAGCTCTAATTCAGGATGTAGATCAATTAGTTCCTTTAAAGCAGTTCTCTTGTCTAGCGATTGATTGACGATAACACAGTTTAACTTTTTCATAACTATTGATTTTTAAATTCAACTTGAAATTAGTAAGCCTCTTAGATGATTGTATGAAGAATGATATGAACTGCATTAAAAATGATATAATCTGTATAATTTTGTAGGTGTAATTCAAAGGCCTACCCATAACTTATTGAATGGGTAGGTAGGATAGTGAGTTAGAAGCAGATAGATATTGTTTATATTCTTTTGTGAAATAGAAAATAAGTCCTATTTTTGCACTCTTAAAATTTAAATTATAATTATGAATCATTACGAAACTGTTTTCATTTTGAATCCCGTTCTATCTGAAGGTCAGATAGAGGAAACAGTTAAGAAATTTGAGGATTTCTTAATTAAGAATGGAGCTAAAATGGTTGCCAAAGAAAATTGGGGACTTAAAAAATTAGCTTATCCTATTCAGAATAAGAAGAGTGGTTTTTACCACTTATTTGAATTCACTGTACCAGGTGAAGCCATTGCTTCTTATGAGCAAGAATTCCGCAGAGATGAGCGTGTGATGCGCTTCTTAACTGTTAAATTAGACAAACACGCTGTTGCTTGGGCAGAGCGTAGAAGAGAAAAGTTAAACATTAAAGCTTAAGAAGATGTCACAGATTGAACAACAAGCCAAAGGAGATAAAGGTGGAGAAATCAGATATTTGACTCCGTTAAATATTGAAACCTCAACTCAAAAGAAATACTGTAGATTTAAAAAATCTGGTATTAAATATGTAGACTATAAAGATCCTGATTTCTTAATGAAGTTAGTTAACGAACAAGGTAAGTTATTACCAAGACGTTTAACAGGAACTTCTTTAAAGTATCAAAGAAAGGTTGCAACTGCTGTAAAAAGAGCTCGTCATATCGCTCTTATGCCTTACGT
>DAIRFL010000211.1:0-3265 GCA_036795105.1 Flavobacteriaceae bacterium
ATGATAACGATTAAGATTCCCAAAATATTTTGAACAATACCATTTTTATTTTCTTTTAAAAGCGCCCTGTTGTTTACCAGCCATAAAATAAATAGCGCTAAAATTGGAAGTAGAATTCCATTAGTAATTTGAGCAAATTGAATGATGATAATGGGACTAAACCCAAATCCAAGTGAAATCATCCCCAAGAGTAAGATTACTAAGGCGGTATTTTTAAACTTGCTATCGGAAGGAGAAAGATTCCAATCAAAACAGGAGTTAGCAACATAGGCTGCAGCAATTGGAGCAGTCAGTGCTGAACTGATTCCAGCGGCAAATAGCCCTAGACCAATCATCGTTTTGGCGAACTTGCCGTAAAGAGGTTCCAAGCCTGCAGCAATATCAATTACAGAATTTAAACTCGAAGCATCGATTGCAGAAGCAGCAATGATGATGGAAATGGAGATAATACCTCCTAACCCAATGGCGACAAAGGTGTCTAGGCGTGCGTATTTTAAATCCTTGGGGTCCTTCCAATGATCTTTTGCCATGGCGGCGTGTAAGAACAAATTGTAGGGAACTACCGTAGTTCCAACCAGTGCAATTGCGGTGAATACATTTGAGCTGTTAAGCTCAAAAGAAACCATACCTTTAATAAGTTCAAGGAGGTTGGGAGCAGTAATAATAGCAGTGAGTAAAAATGATATACTCATAAAGAGCACCAATCCAATGAGGATGTTCTTGATGTATTTCATGGATCCAAAACGCAGTAATAGGGCTGTAATAATTCCAATAATCCAAGGATAGAAACTAGAGTATTCATCTGTAAATAAAGCCTCTAAGCCTAATACAGCTCCATTGAGATTTCCAGCTTCATATGCAGTGTTTCCGATGACAATTGCAGAGAGAATAAGCAGGGTGACCAAACTTTTTAAGAGTGGGTTTTTAACCGCTGTTCTCATAAGCTGAGCAAGCCCCTTACCGGTGACAATTCCAATTCGAGCAGACATTTCTTGAAAGGAAATGGCAATAATTATAGAGAGGAGTAAAGCCCACAACAAACTAAATCCAAATTCAATACCAGCTTTGGCACATATGGTAACCGTTCCCGGCCCAATAAAGGCCGCTGTAATCAAGGTGGCAGGACCTAGCTTAAAAACGTTCTTCATAATGTTTCTCTTTTGATGTATCTTTAAGCAAGTTAAATTACAATATCCTATGAACATATTAAAAACCCTCCCTTTATTATTGAGTTTTTTATCGACTAGTTTTGTCTTTGGTCAAGCTCACAGCCATATCAGTGCCCAAAAAAAAATAAGTTATCCAGATATCGATAATTATAAAACCCTCAGTGCAGATCTTCATATCCATACGGTGTTCTCAGATGGAACCGTATGGCCTTCAATTCGAGTACAAGAAGCGTTGCTAGAAGATTTAGATGTAATTGCAATGACTGAACATTTAGAATACCAACCACATCTAAAGGATCTTCCTCATCCTGATCGAAACCGCTCCTACGATATAGCTCTAAAGGAAGCAGCTTCTCATAATTTAATTGTTATTCCCGGATCAGAAATTACTCGTTCTGCACCCGTGGGGCATAACAATGCAATTTTTATTTCTGATGCGAATCCACTTCTAGACAAAGAAGACCCCAACACCTCCTTTAAGGAGGCAAAAAAACAAGGGGCCTTTGTCTTTTGGAATCACCCTGCCTGGTATCGACAGAGCTCAAGTGGAAATCCAATATTCTCAGATTTTCAAAAAAAGATGATCAAACAAGGAAAACTTCACGGTATCGAAGTCATCAATGAAGGGGCTTATAGCGAAGAAGCTTTTGCCTTGGCTCTTGAAAAGGATTTAACAGTTCTAGGGAATTCAGATGTACACGATCTAGTCGGTTGGGATTATTTAGACAAGCATCAAACGCACAGACCTATAACACTTATTTTTTCGAAGGACAAGCAGATGAACTCTATCAAAGAGGCGTTGTTTGAGGGTAGAACTGTTGCGGTATTCAATAATTTCTGGGTTGGAAAAAAAGAATTTGTGCTCCCATTATTAAAACAATCGATTAGGATAGAAAACCCTCATTATATAGATGGTTCTGAAATCCTAGAATTAACTCTTGTAAATAACTCGAGTTCCGAACTCCTATTGGAAAATCAAATGCCCTATAATTTTTATTTCAATCCTAGAGTCTTTAGCATTCCTGCTAGAGGAACAATAACACTTCAGATAAAGACCCTTAAAAAATTAGATCGCATCGACTTAAAACTCAAATCCCTAAAAGCTTATATAGCTCCTAAAGAACAGGCAGTGGTGAGTTGGGAAGTTAGAGTTGATTAAAGGTCAAACTTATAAAATAAACCTAAGATATGTTGCCGCTCTATAAACTGTGTTGCAGTCATATAGAAGTAGGCAAATTTAAGCTTGTGATCCTTTGAAAACGGAATATCGGTTTGTACTCCATACCTCCACTTCCTAACTCCATTGAGGTTTGGATCCCCAACGGTAATAAATGGTTCAATTAAGAACTCCGGATCGTAGGTCCAATTGTTGATGTTGATTTCGACACTGTTTTTTAAACGAAGTGTTTGTCTCTTGGAACCTTGAGATTCAATATGATCATTGATTTGATATCGAACTCTAGATTTAAACTCAATACTTCCTAAATCTCTTTTGTAATTGAGATCCCAGTGAAGTCTGTATTTATTTTCAAGTCCTTGTTGATTTCCATTAGTGTCATTGTTTTTTTCAAGACGTAATCCTAGTTCGAGTGAAAAATCATCGTTGAGATCATAGTCGAGATCCGTCTCGAAAAAGTATTTGTCCAATTCTTTAAAATTACTCTTGGATCGATGTTGAATTCCTATATTCGTGTAGAGTCGTTCAGCTAATGGAATCTTTGTTTTAATTCCAATCCACGATTTGGAATCTGTAGTTGATTGGGCTACTAATAAGGAGCTGCTCCCTATTAATAACAAACTCAAGAATTTCTTCAAAATTATATTTTATAGTGGTAGGTTAATTTTACAGTGTTGGTGATCAAATCGATTTTCTGTACTTCAACTTTTTCGATTTGACAGTTGAATTCATTTTCTAAAGTTTGTGTAAGTTCTTGTCGTTTGTGGTGCTGAAAGAGATCGGAGTACGGATATACAATCTCTTGATAAAGTAGTTTTGTCTTTTTCTTATAAGTGTTTTCTATGACAAGCAACATGATAATTATAAAAGCATTTGATAAGAGCGTATTGTAAGAATCAATCTTGTCATTTGATAAGGC
>DAIRFL010000212.1:0-3261 GCA_036795105.1 Flavobacteriaceae bacterium
GTATATTCCTCATTTACCTCAAAATCAGACCCGCCGTACTTCGATTCATCCGAATTAAAAACTAGGGATAGTTTTTTGCCTTCAGGAACTCCAATTTGATAAGCTGAATGCGTAGTCGGTGTAAAATTAGTTATGACAACAAAGCGATCTTTTTTGGCTGTTCCCTTTCGGACATATGCCAAGATGGAATTTTCTGAATCGTCGTAAGACAACCACTCAAATCCTTGGGCAGAAAACTGCAATTGATGTAAGGCTTTTGAAGATTTATAGAGTTTATTTAAATCTTTGATGGTTTTTTGAATTCCATTGTGATAGTGATATTGAGTTAAATGCCAATCTAAACTCTCTTCAAAATTCCACTCCTCATACTGAGCAAATTCTCCTCCCATAAAGTTGAGTTTTGCTCCTGGATGGGTATACATATACGCGTAAAGCGCTCTTAAATTGGCAAAACGTTGCCACTCATCCCCAGGCATTCTTCCCAAAATTGAATTTTTACCGTAAACCACCTCATCGTGAGAGAGTGGTAACATAAAATTCTCCGTAAAGGTATAGGTCAATGAGAATGAAATATCGTTTTGATGGTACTTTCTATAGACCGAATCTTTCTTCATATATTCCAAAGTATCGTGCATCCATCCCATCATCCATTTCATTCCAAAACCGAGTCCTCCAATATCGACAGGTCTACTGACCATTGGAAAAGCAGTTGATTCTTCAGCAATGGTTTGAATACCTTCAAAACGGCTGTAGAGTTCGAGGTTGAGATCTTTTAAAAAGCCAACGGCTGCTAAGTTTTCTCTACCTCCAAATTCGTTAGGCTCCCATTCTCCCTCTTCCCTAGAATAATCTAGATAGAGCATTGAAGCTACTGCATCAACTCTGAGTCCATCGATATGGTATTCTTGCATCCAAAAGACAGCATTGGAAATTAAGAAAGAGCGAACTTCTGGTCGTTCATAATTAAAAATCAAACTCTTCCAATCCTTGTGATATCCTTTTCTAGGGTCTGGGTGTTCGTAAAGATGTGACCCGTCAAAGAATCCCAATCCGTGGTCATCACTTGGAAAATGTGAAGGAACCCAGTCTAAAATTACCGCAATCCCCTCTTTGTGAAAGGCGTCGATTAGTGTTTTAAATTCCTCCGGAGTTCCAAATCTAGAAGTAGGTGCGTAATAGCCTGTGAGTTGATATCCCCATGAAGGATCGTAAGGGTATTCCATCACTGGCATAAACTCCACATGAGTGTAGTTCATTTCTTTTACATAAGAAACCAACTCTTGAGCCATATCGATATAAGAAAGTGATCTTCCATCGGCTTTTTTTCTCCATGAGCTCAAATGAACCTCGTAAACTGAAATCGCTTGATCGAGTTGATTTGCTTTCTTTCGTTTTGTAAACCAGCTCTTGTCCTTCCACGAATAGTCGTCACTCCAAACTACTGAAGCAGTTAGTGGTGGATGCTCACAAGATCTCGCATAAGGATCTGCTTTTTCACATACTACATCGTTGTGGTGTGATTGAATTTTATACTTGTATAGATTTCCGTGACCGACTCCAGGAATAAAACCTTCCCAGATACCAGAGCCATCCCATCTCACAAAAAGTTTGTGATCTCCCTCAAGCCAGTAGTTAAAATCACCAATGACAGAAACGTTTTTGGCAGAAGGTGCCCAAACAGCAAAATAAGTTCCATCTACACCGTCTAAAGTCATGGGGTGTGAACCCATCTTGTCAAATAAGTTATAATGCTTTCCGGCTTTGAATAAATTAATATCAAAATCCGTAAATAGCGAATGTGCCAGCGTTTTGTTTTCCATATGATTATGCTTCATTGATAATGCTGATAATTCCTCTTAGTGGAATAATCGCCCATCGTGGTCTTGAGTTTAATTCGTATCCTAATTCGTATACTGCCTTTTCAAGCATGGTGTATTTTAAAAGAAATTCAACTTCTTTTATATAACCGATATTTAAATTATTCTGTTGAACGTAATTGATATAATCACTCAAGAAGACTCCAGCGATATACTTATACAAACGTTCTCCATAGGCCATAGCTTCTTGTTTTTCCAATCCGTATTTATCAGGGTTATTGAGAATTACGGAATAAATAGCGTAGTGGAAGGATCTTAATATTCCGGCTACATCTTTAATAGGGGGTTGTTTTACTTTGCGATCTCTAATGGTACTCTCCGGCTCTCCTTCAAAATCCAACATATAGAAATCATCATCTTTGACCAAGACTTGACCCAAGTGATAATCTCCGTGAATACGAATTCGCTCACTCTTTAGTTTTGTCCAGTTAAAATCGATAAACCTCCTTCTAATTTCCTGCTTACGAGACAGAAATTCTTGAGCCATCTCTAAAGATTCTCCAGCTAATTTATGGAGATTGTTTTCAATCGTATTAAGTCTGTTCTGAAACTGATAAATCAATCTGTTCTTTAACCACACCTCGTAATCGCCGTTAAAACTCGTCGGAACAAATGCTGTGTCTCTACTATCCGATCCAAGTGCTACGTGCATTTCAGCGGTGCGTTTTGCCAACTGTTCTATCTTTGAAAAGAATTTAGAATCCACCCAGTCTAAAAGAGCTTGAGGTAGTTTTGCGTGTTTTATTTTCTTGTAGAGTTCTACCTCTTCAATCGAACTTAGATCGACCGATTTTTCTTTAATAGAAGTGAAAATATGATCGATTTCTGACAAGAAATACTTCCAGGCATCTCCCTGATTTGGGATAAAATCTTGCATTAAACCTAGGGTGATGGTATCGTTTTCTTCTCCGACATTTAAATTGATACTTCCAGCGTATTTTGGAGTATTAGAAAACTCAGCAACTTCCGTTAAAAAACGACTTATTTCATAGTCAGGATTGGTACTGATGTATATTCTTCTAAAGATTTTTAAGATGTACTTATTGTTGTAAACAATAGAGGTATTACTCTGTTCTGCTCCTAAAAACTTGGAACTTTCATAGGCTTCTGAACTAATCTTGGATGATTTGTGAAATTTTACCGATTTGAAATCAGTAGACTTCTTCATGATGTTTTCAAACAACAGTCGTCGGTACTCTTCAATATGTAGTGCATCGACTAAATAGCCTTCAACACCCTTAAAGCTAGCTGGAGAAATTTTCGTATTGGTATCTAAATCTTCTCCTTCCATAAATGAAATTGGCAAGAAGTAATTTTGGAAAAATGACTCGTTAAAATGCACCTCTATCAAAATTCCAAAGTAGTGATTCTTATCAGAGTGCAT
>DAIRFL010000213.1:0-3254 GCA_036795105.1 Flavobacteriaceae bacterium
TTTTACCGCCCAAATTTAAGAAATTAATTGTTTTTTTTATAAATAATGTTTTAAATTAGCCAACACTAAACAATTATCTATGGAACTAAAGAAAAATCCTAAAGCTGACATTAGAAGAAACAGCAGTTTATACTTTGCTATTGGATTAGCATTGGTGACTCTTATCTCTTGGAGAGCTTTAGAGTGGAAGAAATACGACAAGACTGAAACATACGATTTCGAAATGAACGTAGACGACACCTTAGATGAAGAGGTGCCAATGACTGAACAAATCAAAACTCCACCACCTCCACCACCTCCAGCAGCGCCTGAAGTTATCGAGGTTGTTGAAGATGAGGTTGAAGTTGAAGAAACAGTAATTGAATCTACTGAATCCTCTGAGGAAGAAGTAGTAGAAATTGAAGATCTAGAAGTAGAAGACTTTGAAGAAGATGTTTCTGTTCCATTTGCTGTAATTGAAGATGTGCCAATTTTCCCAGGATGTGAATCTGAAAAATCTAAGGGAGCAGCTGCGATTAGAGCATGTTTTAATGCTCAGATGCAAAAGCACATCCGTAAAAACTTCCGCTATCCAGAGATGGCTCAAGAGATGGGTATTCAAGGACGTGTATTCGTTCAGTTTACCATTATGAGAGATGGAAGTATTGGAAATATTAGATATCGTGGTCCAGATAAGAGTTTAGAGGCAGAAGCACTTAGAATTATTCAAAAGCTTCCAAATATGATTCCTGGAAAACAAAGAGGACGTCCTGTAAAAGTACCTTTCAGTATTCCAATTACATTCAAATTACAATAAGTCAAAACAATTATATAAAGGCCCAATCAAATGATTGGGCTTTTTTTATTGCATAGCGGTCGTTTGGGTAGTATATTTGCACAGTTTTAAAACCATTGTATTGGGGAATCAATCGATATCTTTTTTTGAAGAATTTAAGGCAATCACAAAGTTTAGATTAGCCATAAGTGTTGTGTTTTCATCCATAGCAGCTTATTTAATCGCTGCTGATCAGATCGATCTCATCGAATTGGTGTTGCTAGTTTCAGGAGGCTATGCCTTGGTAGGAGCATCTAATGCATTTAATCAAATCATTGAGCGAGATTTAGACGCTCGAATGAATCGAACTAAAAACCGTCCGATTCCAAGTGGTAGGATGAGTGTAAAAACAGCTCTATCAATAGCAATATCACTTACGCTATCTGGTATAGTATTACTGTATTTATTAAACCCAAAAACTGCTTTTTTTGGAAGTTTGTCGGTGCTTTTATACACACTTGCCTACACTCCATTAAAGACCAAGACACCCCTTTCAGTTTTTGTAGGGGCTATTCCTGGAGCCATTCCATTTATGTTGGGATGGGTTGCTGCCACTAACAATTTTGGAATTGAACCTGGAACGCTATTTATGATTCAATTCTTTTGGCAGTTTCCTCACTTTTGGGCACTTGCATGGATGTTGGATGAGGATTACAAAAGGGGAGGCTTTAAATTGTTGCCCACTGGAAGAAAAGATCATTCTACAGCACTGCAAATCATTTTATACACACTTTGGATGATGATTATTTCAATTGTGCCAGTGTTAGGGATTACGGGAGCATTAATGCTGTCGATCCCAGCTGCAATTATAATGTTTAGCTGTGGACTAGTGATGTTGTTGTTTGCTTTAAAACTCTATATGGACAAAGAGACTAAGACTGCTCGTACCCTGATGCTGATCAGTGTGAGTTATATAACAGCATTACAAATAATATACGTAGTAGACCACTTTATACGAGTGGGAATTAATTTTTAATTATGGAAGAATATACTGAAAGAGAAAAAATAGCCAGATCAAAGAAAATGATGCTTTGGTTTGGAATAGTGAGTTTAATAATGGGGTTTGCTGGTTGGACTTCAGCTTATATTGTGAGCTCTTCTAGAGAAGATTGGTTGAGTGACCTATCACTGCCAACTGAATTTTATTACTCTGCTTTTGTACTCTTAGTGAGTAGTTTGAGTTATATCATGGCCAAAAAAGCAGTAAAAGAAGATCGAGCTCAGCAAGCAACCTTATACCTAGCAGCAACATTTTTACTAGGAATTCTATTTGTAAGCCTTCAAATAAGTGGATTCTACAGTTTTATAGATATGGGGTATTACTTTACAGGACCTACCTCTAATGTCACCGTTTCCTTCATCTACATTATTGCGCTTATGCATATTGTGCATTTAATAGCTGGATTTATATCTTTAAGCGTTGTGATTTACAATCAAATCAAAGGAAAATACGATTCAGAGAATATGCTTGGCTTGGAATTAGGGGCTACTTTTTGGCACTTTCTTGACCTTCTTTGGATCTATTTGGTGTTATTTTTTCACTTTTTTAATTAAAAAAAGAGAATTTAATAGCTATTTTGAGGCATTATTTAGAAAGAAAAAAAATTCCTTTTTTTCACGTACATCTGTTTAATGCTGTCGAAAAAAATGTATTTTTGTGAAAATTTTAATAAAAATTTAACTCTACAATATGGACACTACAGTAACAAATGCGACTTCTGGAAAAGTTTGGGGGGGTGGAAACCAACCTATGGGAGCTAGCTATGGAAAAATGATGATGTGGTTTTTCATCTTATCTGATGCATTGACCTTTTCAGGTTTCTTAGTTTCTTACGGTTTTTCTAGATATAAATTCATAGATATTTGGCCGATTGCCGATGAAGTATTTACTCACGTACCTTTCTTCCACGGGAACTATCCAATGTACTATGTTGCATTTATGACTTTTATTTTAATTATGTCTTCAGTAACCATGGTATTAGCTGTGGATGCTGGTCACCATATGAAAAAGTCTAAAGTAGCACTCTATATGTTTTTAACCATTATCGGTGGAGGGATCTTCGTTGGATCTCAAGCTTGGGAGTGGGGTACCTTTATCAAAGGTTCTTATGGAGCAGTTGAAACAAAAGGAGGACGTATCTTACAATTTGTGGATGCTGAATCTGGTCACCAAGTAGCTTTAGCTGATTTTGCAGTACCTATTGAAACTGAAAGAGTACAGCATCAATCTAAAAATGGTCTTTGGTTTGAGAGTGAATCAGCAGGAACTACTTTTAGTTTAGAAGAGGTTATTGCTGGAGCAAAATCTCATGACAATATCTTAGTGAGAACCGAAAAGATTACAGCTACAGACGAAAAGACAATTTTAGACCGATCAGAATCACTTGAAATTTTAAATCAGGCAGTTGGAGTAGTAGAAGGAGCAAACCTCGTTCACAAC
>DAIRFL010000214.1:0-3248 GCA_036795105.1 Flavobacteriaceae bacterium
CTATTAATAGTATTGTTTTTGGTTTATTCTTCTCTTAATGCGTCTATTGGTTTGATACTTACAGCTCGTTGGGCAGGAATCATTCCTATTAAAGTTCCCAACAAGATCATTATGGCTAAGGCACCTAAAACATAGGGGATAGGCACCGTTGGATTGGCATATGGAAAATCACCACCTTCGGTCATCGCTCCCACTCCATTGAGTACTAAGGCTCCTAATACGATTCCAAAAATTCCAGCAACAACAGTTAAAAATACTGATTCTAAGATGATTAAGGTCTTCACTTCTCCTGGAGTAGCTCCTAATGCTCTGCGAACTCCGATCTCCTTAGTACGCTCTTTAACTGAAATCAAAAGAATATTTCCAATACCGATTACTCCTGCGAGAATGGTTGCAATACCAACGATGAGGGATAAGAAGGTCATTCCTTCTGCAAAGCCCATAAAACGCTGAAATACCTCTCCAAGGTTAAACCCACCAAAGGCTCTCTCGTCCTCTGGAGAAACTCTGTGTCGTCTTTTGAGTGTTGCTTTGACGTCCTTTTCAACCTGAATTACATCCGCATCGTCATAGGCAGCAACAATAAAGTATCCTACTTTCTCTCCGGTATTGTACAATTTCTTAAAGGTGCTAAAAGGAATATAAATATCACTATCATTATTAAAGCTGATAGAGTTATTGTATTTATTGACTCCTATCACTTGGAAATACATGCCGTCAATTTTGATATAGGCCCCAATTGGGTCTTCATCTTCTTCAAAGAGTTCAGCTCGAGATCGTTCTCCTAAAACACAGACTTTTCTACTTTGCTCAATATCTTCGTGATTGATAAAGCGCCCTCCGTCAAAGATTTCCATTGCCATAATATTTGCAAAATCTGGATAATCCGCATAGATGGTGTACTGTCCATTTTTAGCTCCGTGTACTACTCTAGATGAAGAAGTTCCAAAGTTTCCTTGGGCATTTCTAGGAGCGATATCTTTTATCTCTGGAATTCCTTTTTTCAGGGCTTCTACATCAGCTAGATCTAAAGAAAGACGTCTACCAGTCTTATATCCTTCATAGGGTATAGAAGTAGATTGAGCCCATACAATCATGGAATTAATCGATAAGGATTGAAAGGTAATCTTAAATCCATTGTCCAGCCCTTTAGCGGCACCTGACATGGCGATATATACAAATATTCCCCAAAGTACCCCAATGATGGTAATAATGGTCCTCGTTCGATTCTTTTGAATTGAACCAAAGATTTCTTGCCATGTATTACTGTCAAATAATATTTTAAAATTATTCATCTCTTAAGGCTACTATAGGTTTTATATTGGCAGCTCTCTTTGCGGGAACATAACCAGCAATTCCACCGAATATTATTAATACAATTGTTGCGCTAATCGATACCCCTAAATCCACAAATGGATTCTTGATAAAGAATTCTTGTAGGGCATCACCCGTAAAATTCAATACTGCAATTCCGATAATCAATCCAACAAATCCCGATATGGTAGTTATAAAGACCGATTCAAACAAGATGGTACTAATCACCTGTTTAGGAGTTGCTCCTAGTGCTTTGCGAATACCGAGCTCTTTGGTGCGCTCTTTTACAACAAATACCATAATATTACTGATTCCGATTATTCCAGCAATCAGCGTACCGATACTGATAAAGGCGATAATAATCTGCAGCACCGTTGCAAACTGTTGATTTTGCTTGTATTGATCAGCAACATTTCGAACAAACATTCCATTGGTATCTCTAGGGTGAATGTTCTTTTTGTCTTTTAAGAAATCGACCAAACTCTTCTGAAATGCCATTGCCCCAGCATATCCTATTTCTGGCTTAAAAGCAACGGTCATCATATCGATTCGATCGTTATTGCGTTCTATGAGTTGTCGGGTTGTATAAGGCATATAAATCAACCGCTCTTCATTGTCTCCCCCTTCATCTTGAAAAACTCCTACAATCTTAAAGGCTGATCCTGCGATATCGACATACTCTCCTATAGGATCAATCCCCTTAAAGAGGTCTTTTTCAACCAATCTACCTATAACTACTACTTTTGAGCGCTCTTCTAAATCCTTCTCATTGATATAGCGTCCTTTCATAATAATGGTACGCTCAGCAAACATATGAGATGGTGCTACTCCTCTTGTAGTGTAATTATTGGATTCGTTCTTGTATTTGACATTACCTCCTCTCGTAATTCTAGGAGTAACATAGTCTAAGAACTCAGAGAAATTATCCTCAATATCCGCTAAATCATCATTTTTGAATTCGATAAAACGATCTGATTTGTACCCTTTATAAGGCTTAGAAGTTTTACCGGGATAGAGAAATATAATATTCGTTGAATCGTCTGAAAAGAATTCATCAAACTGATTCTTAAGCCCATTACCAAAACCAAAAAGGATAATAAAAATGAGAATCCCTAAGGCTACTGTAAAACCAGAGAGAAAGGTTCGCAGTTTATTCTTGCGAATCGTTTCAAATATTTCAGCCCAAGTATCTCTACTGAACATAAGATTGTGCTCTTACTTGATTAACTTTTTTGTCTTCGAGGATGATCCCATCTTTAAGCACAACAACTCGCTTACACATCTCTGCGATATCAGGTTCATGAGTCACTACTAAAATGGTATTTCCTTGATCATTGATCTTTTGAATGAGATCCATAACTTCATAAGAAGTCTTAGAGTCTAAGGCTCCTGTTGGCTCATCAGCCAATAATACCTTAGGTTCTGCAGCCATGGCTCTTGCAATAGCTACACGCTGCTTCTGTCCTCCTGAGAGTTCCGAAGGCAAGTGAGTAGCCCACTCTTTGAGTCCAACCTGCTCTAAATACATCAGTGCTTTTTCGGCGCGTTCTTTTCTTCCAACTCCTTGATAATAGAGCGGCAAGGCTACATTTTCAAGTGCAGATTTATAATTGATAAGGTTAAATGATTGAAACACAAATCCAAGGAATTTATTTCGGTACTGTGCAGCTTTAGTCTCGTTGAGGTCTACAATAGGAACTCCATCGAGCTGATAAGAACCCTCATCTGCAACATCGAGCATTCCCAAGATATTTAATAGGGTTGATTTTCCAGAACCAGAGGATCCCATAATGGCAACCAGTTCTCCTGCTTCAACATTAAAATTTATTCCCTTGAGTACATGGAGACTGTTTTTCCCCATTTTATAAGACTTGTGAAGGTCTTTTATTTGAATCATAATTCAATTATTAGTCGGTCTATATTCTATAGACGAA
>DAIRFL010000215.1:0-3230 GCA_036795105.1 Flavobacteriaceae bacterium
GAAAAGAACATACCAGCCATCAAAGAGAAAAAGAAAGAACAAACACGGTTTTAGAGAGCGTATGGCTTCTGCTAACGGAAGAAAAGTTCTTGCTCGTAGAAGAGCAAAAGGAAGAAAGAAATTATCTGTATCTTCTGAATTGAGACATAAGAAATAATGATAAAGAACTTATTTTAATATAGGTGTTACTTTTTTTTAAGTAACACCTTTTTTTTTATATTTTAGAAAACACTTTAAGACTTATATACAATGCCGAAAAGAAACGATTTAAACTGCATCTTAATTATTGGATCTGGACCTATTATTATTGGACAAGCCTGTGAATTTGATTATTCTGGTTCACAATCACTTAGATCACTCAGAGAAGATGGCATCGAAACCGTTTTAATAAATTCCAACCCTGCGACCATCATGACTGACCCTTCTATGGCAGATCATGTATATCTAAAGCCGCTTAATACTAAATCTATCTTAGAGATTTTAGAGGCACATCCACAGATCGACGCAGTTCTTCCGACAATGGGAGGTCAAACAGCACTTAACTTATGTATCGAAGCTGATGAAAAGGGTATTTGGAAGGACTATGGAGTAGAAATCATCGGTGTTGATATCGATGCAATTAATATCACAGAGGATCGTGAGCAGTTTAGAAAACTCATGGAGAAGATTGGAGTTGGTATGGCTCCTCAAGCTACTGCAACTTCCTTTTTAGAAGGAAAAGAAATTGCGCAGAGATTTGGTTTTCCTCTGGTAATTCGTTCTTCATTTACGCTTGGTGGAGCTGGAGCATCGATTGTATACGATCCAAAAGATTTTGACGAACTCTTATCAAGAGCATTGGAGATTTCTCCAATTCACGAAGTCATGATCGATAAAGCCCTCATGGGGTGGAAGGAATACGAATTAGAGCTCTTAAGAGATAAGAACGACAATGTGGTGATTATCTGTACCATTGAGAATATGGATCCAATGGGAATTCACACTGGGGATTCCATTACAGTTGCACCCGCGATGACGCTTTCAGATAGAACCTTCCAGAGAATGAGAGATATGGCCATCCTAATGATGCGCTCTATCGGTGATTTTGCTGGAGGATGTAATGTGCAGTTTGCAGTGAGTCCTGATGATCAGGAAGATATTATCGCTATTGAAATCAACCCAAGGGTGTCTCGTTCCTCTGCCTTGGCTTCTAAAGCAACAGGATATCCTATTGCAAAAATCGCTTCAAAATTGGCGATTGGATATCACTTAGATGAATTAGACAATCAAATTACGAAATCGACTTCAGCTTATTTTGAGCCGACTTTGGACTATGTAATTGTAAAGATACCACGTTGGAACTTCGATAAATTTGAAGGATCTGACCGTACCTTAGGCCTACAGATGAAATCAGTAGGAGAGGTGATGGGAATTGGAAGAAGTTTCCAAGAAGCACTTCACAAAGCGACTCAATCTCTTGAAATTAAAAGAAATGGATTAGGAGCAGATGGAAAAGGATATACCGATTACGATCAAATTATTGAAAAATTAACTATTCCAAGTTGGGATCGTGTATTTGTAATCTACGATGCTATTCAATTGGGAATTCCTCTTGCTAGAATTCACGAAATCACAAAGATTGATATGTGGTTCTTAAAGCAGTACGAGGAATTGTATTCACTTGAAAAAGAAATTTCAAATCACAGCTTAGAAAACTTACCAAAGCCATTGCTTTTAGAGGCAAAACAAAAAGGTTTTGCAGATCGTCAGATCGCTCATATGGTCGATTGTTTGGAATCTCAGGTATACAAGAAGAGAGAAGAACTCAATATCAATAGAGTCTACAAATTAGTAGATACCTGTGCTGCAGAGTTTAAAGCGATGACCCCTTACTACTATTCAACTTTTGAATCGGATGTTCAGACTGCTGAGGGTGATTGTTATGCAGCCAATGATTCGATAGTTACAGAAAAGAAAAAGATTGTCGTGCTCGGATCAGGACCTAATAGAATTGGTCAAGGAATTGAATTCGATTACTGCTGTGTTCACGGGGTATTAGCAGCTGCTGAATGTGGTTATGAAACCATTATGATTAACTGTAACCCAGAGACCGTTTCTACTGATTTTGATACGGCTGATAAACTGTACTTTGAACCAGTGTTCTGGGAGCATATTTACGATATCATCAAGCACGAAAAGCCAGAAGGTGTTATTGTCCAATTAGGAGGTCAAACAGCATTAAAGCTCGCTGAAAAGTTAGAGAAGTACGGTATTAAAATCATAGGTACTAGCTTTCAAGCACTTGACCTTGCTGAGGACAGAGGAAGTTTTTCAACATTGCTTAGAGAAAACAACATTCCGTTCCCAGAGTTTGGAGTTGCTGAAACAGCAGATGAGGCTTTAGCTTTAGCAGATCAATTAAACTTCCCATTACTCGTTAGACCTTCTTATGTATTAGGTGGACAGGGAATGAAGATTGTGATCAACAAAGAAGAATTGGAAAAACACGTAGTAGATTTATTGCGTAAGATTCCTAATAATAAATTACTCTTAGACCATTATTTAGACGGTGCTATCGAAGCTGAAGCTGATGCGATCTGTGATGGAGAAGATGTCTATATCATCGGTATTATGGAGCATATTGAACCCTGTGGTATTCACTCAGGAGATTCCAATGCAACACTACCTCCATTTAACCTAGGAGAATTTGTAATTCAACAAATTAAAGATCATACAAAGAAAATCGCTTTAGCATTGAATACAGTAGGTCTTATCAATATTCAATTCGCAATTAAAGATGATAAAGTATATATCATCGAGGCGAATCCAAGAGCTTCAAGAACGGTTCCATTCATTGCAAAGGCCTATAAAGAGCCTTATGTAAACTATGCGACCAAAGTGATGCTGGGAGAAAAGAAGGTAAAAGACTTTAACTTTAACCCTCAATTAGAAGGATATGCGATTAAGCAGCCAGTATTCTCATTTAACAAGTTCCCGAATGTCAACAAGAACTTAGGGCCAGAGATGAAGAGTACCGGAGAGAGTATCCTCTTTATCGACAACTTAAAAGACGATCAATTTTACGAGCTCTATCACAGAAGAAAAATGTACTTGAGTAAATAGTAAAAGAATAAATAAAATGAAAAGGAGCTGTATCAGCTCCTTTTTTTATGTTTTAAAGTATTTTATTCGGTTATGAATGCTCTTTTTTAGAACTTAGTAAAATAAATCATAATATGGAGTATTTAGAG
>DAIRFL010000216.1:0-3224 GCA_036795105.1 Flavobacteriaceae bacterium
CTTGAAGAGTATTTTAATGTTTATCGAAGATCCATTAGAAATCCAGAAACGTTTTGGGTTGAAGTAGCAGAAGAACATTTTCTGTGGAGAAAAAAATGGGATAAGGTTCTCGAATGGGACTTTAACGAACCAAAAATTGAATGGTTCAAAGGAGCTAAACTCAATATTACAGAGAATTGTATCGATCGACATTTAGTAACAAAGGCTGATCAAACAGCTATTTTCTTTGAGCCAAATAACCCAGATGAAGATTCGATAGCTATTAGCTATAGACAATTACACGAACGTGTGTGTAAAATGGCAAATGTTTTAAAATCAAAGGGAATTCAAAAAGGGGATCGCGTTGTCATTTACATGCCGATGATTCCTGAACTTGCAGTATCCTTACTGGCCTGTGCTCGTATTGGAGCAGTACATTCAGTTGTTTTTGCAGGATTCTCTTCTACAGCCTTAGCTGCACGTATCAACGATTGTGAAGCAAAAGCAGTAATGACTTCAGATGGTTCTTTTAGAGGAACTAAGACCATCGCTATAAAAGCAATTGTAGACGATGCTTTAAAGGATTGTTCGACGGTCGATACTGTTTTAGTTGTCAATAGAACTGGAGAAGAAGTTCATATGGAAGCCAATAGAGATCATTGGCTAGAACCTCTTTTAGATGAGGCAGATACCCATTGTGAAGCTGAAATCATGGACGCTGAAGACCCACTATTTATACTGTATACTTCTGGATCCACTGGAAAACCCAAAGGAATGTTACACACCACAGCTGGTTATATGGTCTATACAGCATATACCTTTAAAAATGTATTCCAGTACCAAGACGAAGATGTCTATTGGTGTACAGCAGATATTGGTTGGATTACTGGACATTCTTATATCGTATATGGACCTCTTGCAAATGGGGCTACGACTTTAATGTTTGAAGGAGTTCCTTCTTATCCAGACTATAGTCGTTTTTGGGAAATTGTTGAAAAACACAAAGTCAATCAATTCTATACGGCTCCAACAGCGATTAGAGCCCTTGCAAAAGAGAATTTAGATTATGTGACTGGTAGTGATTTATCCTCACTCAAAGTTCTTGGGACAGTTGGTGAACCGATTAATGAAGAGGCATGGCATTGGTATAACGATCATATCGGAGATAAGAAATCACCTATTGTAGATACCTGGTGGCAAACTGAAACAGGAGGAATTATGATCTCTCCAATTCCATTTATCACCCCTACAAAACCAACCTATGCAACCCTGCCACTTCCAGGTATTCAACCCGTTCTCATGGATGAAAACGGCAATGAAATATTTGGAAATCAGGTAGATGGAAGACTCTGTGTTCAATTTCCTTGGCCTTCAATCGCAAGAAGTATTTGGGGCAATCACAAACGATACGCAGAAACTTATTTTTCTGCATTTCCAGGAAAATATTTTACTGGAGACGGAGCCCTAAGAGATGAAGTAGGTTATTATAGAATTACTGGTAGGGTAGACGATGTAATCATCGTCTCAGGTCACAATCTTGGTACTGCACCTATTGAAGACGCGATCAACGAACACAATGCTGTTGCAGAATCTGCCATTGTTGGTTATCCGCACGATATCAAAGGAAATGCTCTATACGGCTATGTAATCCTCAAAGAAACTGGTGAGAGTCGTGATCGCGATAATCTTAAAAAAGAAATCAATCAAGTGATTACCGAGCACGTTGGTCCTATTGCTAAACTGGATAAAATTCAGTTTACCACTGGACTCCCTAAAACACGTTCAGGAAAAATTATGAGAAGAATACTTCGAAAAATTGCTTCTGATGAAACTGAACAACTAGGTGATATATCAACTCTACTCAATCCTGAGGTAGTTGATGAAATTATCAAGGGAAAGGTTTAATTTCAATCCCTTAATTAAAAAGCTAGAATTCAATTGTTCTAGCTTTTTTTTTACATTAAGTTTTATCTTTTATCAAAAGAATTACAGCTTTTTATAAGGCATGCGTTCAATGGTTTGGGTTTTTGCATATCCATCTAGACCATTAATGGTAAGCGTATTAGCTCTGCTTAAATCGATAAATAGATCATGATCTACAGCATCTATAGGGGCTTCGATACTTATGATTTGTGCAGTGACTAATATGGTGCCATTTTCTATAATATCGTAATGTGAGGAATACTTACATCCAATTTTAACAGAGGCCTCCTTGACAAAGGGAGCTATAAACTCATTTTGATATTTTGGAGTTAGCCCAGCCATTTCAAATTCAGAAATATCTTCTGGATAGTTTAAACTGGTATGATGAGCCCTTTTATAAATTGATTCATTAATGTGATTGACGGTAAAATATTCAGTATCTAATAAATTTGAGAACGAATGCCTAGGAACGGTAGTTGGACGAAAAATAAACCCTAAATAGGCAGGATCACTCCCCAAGTGTACAATGGAGCTAAATACCGCTAAATTTTCAATTCCATCCTTTGATATGGTACCTATTAAATTCGCTGACTTATAGCCTGTGCAAGAATTAATAAGGTGTAAACGTTTTTTCTTATCTAATTGCTCAATATCAGATAAGCTCCATTTGATGTTTTTCATTTCTTACTTGATTGAGGTTGTTTTCTAAATCATCTATATTTCCAATAAATTCTATTTGATTTGAACTGAGTTGATTTTTCAGCTCATATATGTCATTTCCGGTAATCCACAAATACTTATCAGATGTCGATTCTATAGATTTTACTAATTCAGTTAAAAAATTAGCTATTTCAGCACTTCTAAAATTAGTCGATAGGTGGGTTGCAAAATAGATGGGTTTATCACTAGTTATAAATTTATCAAGTGCTTCTAAGGGTATTGTCGCTCCTAACATGATACAGTTTATTCTATTTTGCAGTAGTAAATAATGAAAAAACAATAGCCCTATATCGTGAATTTCATTTTCAGGGAGAAAGAGTACAAATGTCGTTTCTGATTCGTTAGAAGGTTTTAATTTGTCAATTTCACTGTATATTTTTTGTTTGAGTATCTCAACTAAAAAATGTTCATGACTAATATCTAAACTGTTTGTTTGCCACAACATGCCAATATAGTGTAGTAGTGGAATTATATAATCGATATAGATCTTTTTAAAATCATTTAATTTTGAAATTTGCAGATAGTGCTTCTCAAATGAATCCTTATCAAAATCCAAAACATCTACAAGCATCTTTTTAACTTGAGTATCTACACTGAAATCT
>DAIRFL010000217.1:0-3223 GCA_036795105.1 Flavobacteriaceae bacterium
ATAAAATCCACTGATTTTTATCAACAACTTCTATTAGCACATATTTTTTATACATTTATAAAAATCACTTATATGAAATTAAGAATTCTCTATCTCAGTTTGATGAGCCTTGCTTTATGGTCATGTAAAGACCAAAACTCACAACAAAATTCTAGACCAAATATTGTACTTATACTCGCGGATGATCTCGGTTATGGAGAACTCGGATCTTATGGTCAAGAACTCATAGAAACACCAAATATTGATGCTCTAGCATCTTCGGGTATGAAATTTACTTCCTTTTACAGCTCTGCACCGGTCTGTGCCCCTGCGCGCTATATGTTACTCAGTGGAAGACATTCAGGACATTCCTTTATACGTGGCAATGACGAATGGAGGGCCCGTGGAAAGGTTTGGGACTACAAAGAAATGATTAAAGATTCTAGCTTGGAAGGACAGCGACCCATTCCTTCAAACACTCCCATGCTCTCGAGAATGCTACAAAATATCGGTTATAAAACTGGAATTGTTGGAAAATGGGGATTAGGAGCACCTCATACCGATGCTATTCCCAACAAGATGGGATTTGATTATTTCTATGGATACAATTGTCAACGACAGGCTCATACCTATTATCCGGTTCACTTATACGAAAACGAGCATCGAGTTTACTTAGAAAACGACACCATTGCACCGCATACAAAAATGAAAGAGGGCTTGGATCCTCTTCAAGAGGAGTCCTATGCTGATTTTAATCAAAAGCAGTATACCCCGACACTGATGTACGAAAAGATAGAAGCCTTTGTGGAGGATTCTAAATCGGAACCATTCTTTCTTTATTGGGCTTCTCCAATACCGCACAATCCCTTACAAGCACCAAAAAAATGGGTGGATTATTACAATCAAAAGTTTGGAGCTGAGGAGCCGTATTTAGCTAATAAGGGATATTTTCCTAATAGAACTCCTAGAGCGACCTATGCTGCGATGATCTCATATCTAGATGAAAATGTAGGGAAGCTGGTTCAAAAGTTAAAAGACGAAGGGATTTATGAGAACACCATCATTTTATTTACTTCGGACAATGGAGTTACCTATTCGGGAGGAACGGACGGTGAATATTTTAATTCATCTGGACCATTTGGGGAGGAGTATGGGAGAGGTAAGGGTTTTGTATACGAAGGTGGAATCCGAGTTCCACTCATCGTTTCATGGCCAGGAAGGGTAGAAGAAGGCTCCATTAGCAATCATATTGCTGCACAGTACGATATCGTAAAAACCTTAGCTGAGCTCACAGGTTTTGATTTAGAAGGACCTCAGGATGGGATTAGTTTTTTACCCTCCTTATTGCAGCAAGAGCAGGAAGAACACGAGTTTCTCTATTGGGAATTTCCTGAATACGGAGGTCAATTCGCACTGAGAATGGGAGATTATAAATTAGTTCGTAAGAACCTCAAAAACAAAGAAGAACCTAGTCTAGAACTCTACAATTTAAAAGCGGATCCAGCAGAGCTCAACAATATTGCAGCGCTGCATCCAGACATCGTTCAAAAGGCTGTAGAAATCTTCAACAGAGAACATCAGACTCCAGAGATTGAACGTTTTAAAATTCCTCTTTTAGAAAACGGTTTGCTCTCCAATGAGAAAGACTAAAAAAATCTCATTTGAATAAATATAAAATAAATTGTTTTTCTATTTTTGCCATCCAATCGGGATGTGGCGCAGTCCGGTAGCGTACACGCATGGGGTGCGTGTGGTCGCTGGTTCGAATCCAGTCATCCCGACATGAAAAAACACCAATCCTTAATCTGGAATTGGTGTTTTTGTCTTTAAAAGACTCTTTATTTTAGGTCATTTGGTCTCAAAGAAGAAACGTGCTTAAATATATCTGAAATAGTCAGTTCTCTGAGTTCTGTAATCTCTTTCACTGGATCTATTTGTTCTTCTGGTAGTGGAGCATTTCTGGATTCCATAATGTCTCCAAAACGATCAAAGTAATCCGAAGTGATATAATTGATGATTTGATCAGTTCCTAAATAATGGTTGAGCACCTTGTACAATTCCCATCCAGTGCGAACTCCATCTCTTTGATGCATCGGCATAAAAGTGTTGATTTCCATATCCTCGTACTCAGCTTCCCTAAAGCCTTCAACACTCATATAGTTGAGTACCATGAATTTTGGAGGATAAGACTGGTGTTGAGGTCCAAAATGACCCTTTGAAGACACCATGTATTCGGAGATCGAAGTATAGTCGTCAAAGACAGACTGTACCACAGTTCTAAATTCTTTGTTTTTTTCTTTTTTTGCTATTTCATTAACACGTTCATCCCAGAGAATTTCCCACTTCTCAAAATCGTCAAAATCCTTAAAAAATGTAACGTATAAAAAGGTAGTAGATTTTGCATTTGCGGTACCTGAATTGACCATTTGCCACATATCCCATGCAAAGATTTCACCTTTTTCCATTCGGTATTCGTGAATTTTTCTAAAAGTAGAGAGTTCATTTTCGATATGTTGTTTGACTTTAGGAGAGTCCACAGTACCGAAATAAAAGTGCGCATAGACTGTCTCTTGTGAAAAGGCAAAAGAAGTCAATAATCCGAATAAAAGGCTGACAATTTTTTTCATACTAAGAACGTTTAGGTGAATGACCAAATAATAGCTTTAAGTTACATATTTTAATAATCATTAGCAAATTTTAAACTCGCATAAAGTGCTAAATCCCAGTTAAATGAAATAATTGTATGTACAAGTATTGATTTATATCACACTCAACTAAAAAAAAATATGATAATTGTCAACTTGTATTAAAGTATCTTAAATTAGTGTTTAATTTTGAAATCGAAATATATATTTCGTTAACTACAACTAATTTTGGGGATTAATACTAGAAAAACGGTTATTACTTTAGTAGTTGCTCTAATGGGCGTAATAACTTATTCTTTATACGGTTATAACGCCGAATTATTGGGGTTGTATCCTACGAGACCGAGTAATTTTTTTAAAACGACGCTTGGAGTTTCAAGTACTATAGGTTGGATTATATTTTATTGTTTTATACTGTTCTTTAGTATTCTGTATTACAAGTTTAAATCAAGAGTTAAAATAAAGTCAACAACTTTAAAAGGTTTTGTTTTTGGAGCTGTGATGTTTTTAATTTTCACTGAACTTTTAGTTGCTGTATTAAACTCTCTTGCTGGGTTACCAAAAGAGTCACACATATTAATGAAATCATTAAGCTATTT
>DAIRFL010000218.1:0-3181 GCA_036795105.1 Flavobacteriaceae bacterium
CTTTACATCTCAATACTAAAATTGAATTCAAATCTTATGAAAATTGTTCTTGTGGGTTATATGGGAAGTGGTAAATCTAGCTTGGGAAAAGCACTCTCTAAGCAGTACAATATTCCCTTTATAGATTTGGATGAGTATTTAGAAGAACAGGAGGGAATGAGTATCCCAACAATTTTTGAAACCAAAGGAGCAATCTATTTTAGAAAAGCAGAAACCAAAGCACTTTTAGATCTAAGTAATCGGTCGGATAACTTTATACTGTCAACTGGTGGTGGAACTCCTTGTTATGGAACTAATATGGATGTTATATTGTCGATGACTCCCCATGTGTTCTATTTAAAACTGTCAGTAAATTCACTTGCTAAACGATTGGAAGACACCCAATCAACACGACCATTAATCGCTACTTTAGATAATAGTGAACTTGCAGAATTTGTCGGAAAGCACCTCTTTGAGCGTACCACATACTACAATAAGTCACATCATATCATTAGTGCAGATGGACAAACACTAGATCAGACGCTTGCTGAATTAGTTGATTTAATCGGTTAATACTACCTGATCTCCTTTTTTAGAAAAGATTACTTCAACGCTTTCTTTCATTGAAGTAGAAAGAGAGATTCCTTTAAAATCTGCTTTTACTGGAAACTTTTTGAAGTTTCTGTTTACCAGTACAACTGTTTTGAGTTGTTTTAAAGGAACGTTTAAGAAATGGTGAACTCCATAGATCAATGTTTTACCAGAAAAGAGCACATCGTCAACAATCACAACTGATTTATTTTTGTATTCATCTTCTTTTAAGGTAGTTTGAATTTCAGATTTGATAGGATTCTTCTTATCCATTGAAATTTCACAAAGCTGTAGTTGCTTGTCTGATATCTTTTTGAGGACCTCTAATATCTTTTTAGCCAATAATAGACCACCTCCCTGTATTCCAGCGATGATGATTTCTTTTTCACTGACATTAGCTTCTAGAATTTGAAATGCAATTCGCTCAATTTTATGAGCGATCTGTTGGTTGTTGAGTATGATATTTCCCATATATGTAAAGATAAGAAGCTTTTAATTAATCTGTATCTATTTCATCTTGGTTTTCTGTTCTATAGTCATCGAGATCTCTGCGATCTTTCTTGGTAGGTCTACCACTTCCTTTTTCTCTGTAATAACGTTGGGCAGCCTGAATTACCTTTGCAGTCTCTAGATTTTCCTTGGGAGTGGTGTCCTTTCTGTAGATGTCTACAAGTTTAGCAGCGACTCTACTAGGAGGGAGATCTAATACTTCGAGCGTGTAATTTATTTGATTTTTTCTCACTTCTAATAGATCCATAGGATATACTTCCTTAGAGGGTTTAGCCTTTACTTTATTGATACTAACCATCCCTTTTTTACATGCCTCTGAAGCGATATTTCTGGTTTTAAAATATCGAACTGCCCATAAAAATTTATCAATTCTCATAAATGAGTGAAATCTTTGTTAATCTCTCAAGCAAAAATAACGGAAAATTGTATCTTGCGGCCCATAAATTATAGATAATGCACAAGAGTAAATTACTTTTACTATTAACAGTTGTTTTTTTAGCTGTTTATTCCTGTAAGAAAGATCCGGGTTCAGAAGTTATAACTATTCCTCCCGAACCACTTTCAGATGTGGTTGGTGTCAATGCAGAACAAATTGAGGTTTTTCTTAAAACCCACACTTATAATTACGAGGAATTTAAGTCCCCTGCTGCCGATTTTAACTTTGAGATTAAAATTGATACTCTTACGGAAAGCAGTGAAAAGAAATCGCTATTTGAATTAGCCACTCCTAGAACACTTTCTGTGACTTCAGAATATCACGGGATTGAATCTGATGAGGTAGTTGATTTTACGTATTATTATATTATTGCTAGGGAAGGAGCTGGTGCTTCACCCACAGTTGCAGATTCTACTCTTGTCAAGTACAAGGGGCAATTGTTAGACGGTAGGGTATTCGATCAATCCTCACATTATTTATGGCAGTACCTTCCAATGACCATTAGAGGCTATTTTGATGGGATGACTCAATTAAAGAGCGGAACTACAGTGGTGGAAAACGGAGATGGTACTTCTACTTATTCAGATTCAGGAATAGGCTTATTTGTCTTTCCATCTGCTTTGGCATACTACAGTCAATCTAAAGGAATTATAGGTCAATACGACAATTTAGTGTTTACATTAGAGCTCGGAAATTTTGTTCCTGATACTGATTACGATAGAGATGGAGTCCCTTCTATTTTAGAAGATCTCAACGGAGATGGTATTCTTTCTAACGACAATACCGATGAAGAAGAAGAGTTAAAATCCTATACTCCCTATACGGCAAATCACATCGATACTGATGACGATAACGATGGTATTCCTACTAAGGATGAGATCGTAATCAATCCCGACGGTACTATATCGTTTCCAGATACTGATGGAGATGGTATTCCGGACTATTTAGACAAGGATTAAACTTAAACAAAAGCATAAAAAAAAGCCTCTTCAGACGAAGGGGCTTTCTTTGTTTATTAGAGTGCTGTGCTTAATTCAAATTATAAGACAGTGAAAATATTAGCTGTCTAGGTCTTGAATCAATTCGGTCATTCACATCAGTTATTTTGGTGTTGACTAGATTAACTTCATTCGGAGTTAATCCTCTTTCTAAACGAATATCAATACCAATTTTATTGAGATTGATACCTACTCCTAACTGCATTCCAAGGGTGATGTTCTTTTCAATGTCATTGAGTTCAAAATCTTTAAGACCATCGTTAAAGCTATCTTTTAATACATATTGAAAAGAAGGTCCTGCAAAAACGTGTAAAGGACCAATAAGCTTATATCCTACCATGATCGGAAGATCGATTTTTGAACGTTCAAAAAGACCAATAGTACTATCGACATTGTATTCACTAGTCGTTTGAGTATAGATGATTTCAGGTCTTAGGTAAACCATTGGCAAGTCTATTTTTTTATAGAGTCCAATGTGATAACCAGTCTTTTGACTAGCTCCACTTAAGATATCATCTACTGCTCCGTTAACATCTGATTTTAAATCTCCGTTTTGACTGTAGTTAACACCTACATTTATTCCAACTCCACTGTACCCTTGAGAAAACCCAACGGCAGTGAAGGCCATTAAAATGGCAGTAATTACTGTTTTTTTCATTGTGTGTAG
>DAIRFL010000219.1:0-3166 GCA_036795105.1 Flavobacteriaceae bacterium
CTCGGTTATATTAATGTGTTAAGAAAACACAAAATCGAGCTTTTTAAACAATTTTTGTATTTTATTCTGTATCTTTGCGCCTTGGAAATTGCTCCATTAATAATCATTATTAATTATCTCAAGATTGCATAATTATTTATGAAAGTAAAAACTATCTTAGTTTCACAACCAGAACCAAAAGTTGAAAACTCTCCCTACACAAGACTTATTGAGAAGGAAAAAGTAAAGGTTGATTTTAGACCATTTATACATGTCGAAGGAGTTGATGCTAAAGAAGTTAGACAGCAGAAAATAGATTTAAAAGAATTTACTGCTATTATTCTAACAAGTAGAAAATCAGTTGATCACTTCTTTAGATTAGCAGAAGAAATGCGATTTAAAGTTCCTGATACCCTTAAGTATTTCTGTATGTCTGAAGCTGTAGCTTACTACTTACAAAAGTACGTTGTATACAGAAAGCGTAAAATCTACGTAGGAAATCACACCTTTAAAGATTTAGCTCCACTGATCAAGAAGTACAAGGATGAAAAATTCTTACTTCCTAGTTCTGATGTTTTAAAACCGATTATTCCTGAAACCCTTAACGAATTAGGTGTTAATTGGAAAAGAGGAATTTTCTACAAGACTGTCATCAGTGATCTTTCTGACTTAAGTGATGTCACTTATGATGTATTGGTGTTCTTTTCACCATCTGGAATCGAGTCTTTATTCAAGAACTTCCCAGACTTTAAACAAAACAATACCCGAATAGCCGTATACGGAAACTCGACAATTGAAGCAGCTAAAAAAGCGAAGTTAAGAGTTGATATTGCAGCTCCAACTCCTGAAGCTCCATCGATGACCATGGCAATTCAAAACTATATTAAATCGACTAAATAAGTTCAGTCGATTCGACCAAACAAAAAAAGGCCCTCAATTGAAGGCCTTTTTTTTTGCATTAAAGACCAAAGCCAGCTCCCCAGCTGGCCTTGTCATTAAACATGAACTAACACACTACAATAGAACACTACTCCATTGTAGTTTCTCTTGAATATCTTACCGGTCCACCTCTTCTGATTTCCTCAGAAGTGTGTTCTTCGAATTTTCTAAAGTTATCTTTAAAAGCATGCGCTAATTTAAATGCAGCATCGTAATAAGATTCTACACTTCCAAGCCAAGATCTTCTCGGACTTAAAATATCATCAGGTACTCCAGGACATTTTCTCGGTTGCGCTGTACCAAATACAGAGTGAATATGATAGTGATCGTAATCGTATGGACCTAAATCACCTCGCATGGCTGCGTTGATCATCGCTCTGGTATATTTGAGTTTCATACGAGATCCTACTCCATAAGGACCTCCAGTCCACCCTGTGTTTACCAACCATACATCAACCCCTGCAGCCGTCATTTTTTCAGAGAGCATTTCTGCATATCTACCTGGGTGAAGCGGCATAAAAGGCGCTCCAAAACAAGCTGAAAAAGATGGCTGTGGTTCTTTTACACCAGCTTCTGTACCGGCTACCTTAGCTGTATATCCAGAGATAAAGTGGTAAGCGGCTTGAGCGGCGTTCAATTTTGAAATTGGAGGCAGCACCCCAAAGGCATCAGCTGTTAAGAAGAAGATGTTCTTAGGGTTTGAAGCAATTGAAGGAACTTGAATATTTGGAATAAAATCAATTGGATAACTCACACGAGTATTTTGAGTAATACTACTGTCAGCAAAATCCACTACTCCATTTTCGTCTGCGATCACATTTTCGAGAATGGCTCCCTTTTTAATCGCTCCAAAAATTTCAGGTTCTTTTTCAGCAGAAAGGTCGATCACTTTTGCATAACAACCACCTTCAAAATTAAAGACATTGTTTTCTTTGGTCCAACCGTGCTCATCATCACCGATAAGCTTTCTTGAAGCATCCGCAGAAAGAGTTGTTTTACCTGTACCAGATAATCCAAAGAAAATAGAAGTGTCTCCTGCTTCTCCGACATTAGCTGAACAGTGCATTGGAAGAACCTCTTGATATACAGGAAGGACGAAGTTTAATACAGAGAAAATACCTTTTTTGATCTCTCCTGTATAAGCAGTTCCCCCTACGATAATTTTCTTCTTAGTGAAATTAATTATAGCAAAGTTCTCTTGTCTAGTTCCGTCAATTTCAGGATCAGCCATAAATCCTGGAGCGTTTAATACAGTCCATTCTGGATTTAAATGCTCTAATTCTTCTTCGCTAGGTCTAATAAACATATTATAGGCAAACATATTTGACCAAGGGTATTCAGTTACCACTCGAAGAGGCATATGGTACTTTTCATCTGCACAGGCATAAGCATCGCGAACATAGATTTCTCGATCCGAAAGATAATGAGCTACCTTATCGTATAAGGCATCGAATTTAGATGCGCTAAAAGGGATATTGATATCACCCCACCACACTTGATCTTTAGTGGTGTGATCTTTTACAATAAATCGGTCTAAAGGAGAACGTCCTGTAAACTTACCTGTATTAATCGCAAGGGCTCCAGTACTGGAGATGAATCCCATATCCTTTTTAATTGTGTCTTCAGTTAATTGATCTGGGGTATCTTGATAGTGAATTACATCACTAGTAACACCAATAGACCTTAAAGAAACTGTAAGTTTTGGTTCTCTTGTAATACTCATAATGATTAATTTTAATGTTTATTTTAATAATCTTTCAATTATCTATGACAAAGATACAACCTGCAAAAAGCAGGGTATATGACTTATATCATTTTGATTTTTTATGTTCTTCTAAAACTGTAAAATGCGGCCAATAACCAGCCTGTTAAAAACAATAATCCACCTATAGGAGTCAGATAAACGAGAAAAGATAATTCGATTCCCAAAAGCGGTACTAGGTAATAGGCGTAAATAGATCCTGAAAACAATACAATTCCTCCTAAAAACAGATAAAACAATCGCTTTTGCTCAACAAGCTTAAATCGATTTACACTCCCGATAATCACAAGTACAATCGAATGTGTCATTTGGTAATAAACCGCTGTTTTAAACGATTCTAATGCCTTTGATTCGAGCACTTCACTCAGTGCATGAGCTCCAAAAGCACCTAGCGCTACCGCTGTAAATCCCATCAGAAAAGCAATTGTTAAAATTGTTTTATTCATAACTTTTTATATATTTATAGTTATATATGTAAAAATACAT
>DAIRFL010000220.1:0-3147 GCA_036795105.1 Flavobacteriaceae bacterium
AATATTCACTTTTCCCTTAAAATTATTTCTCTATCAAATGGCTGCTGAAGATTCAAAGGGCCAAAAAAAATCTTGGTTAGCTAAGGTTGGGGAACCAATAGTTCTAGTCGATGAAAAAGCAATTGAACAATCTAAACTCAAACTCAAATCCTTCTTTGAAGCTCAAGGCTATTTTAAAACAATTGTTGAAGATCGTATTATCAAACACAAAAGAAAAAACAAAGCAAAGGTTCGTTACAATATCACTTTAGGACACCCATTTAAAATTGATAGCATTAGCACTGAATTTGCCTCAGAGCTCATAGACTCCATCTATAAAAGTGATCCTTCTGAGAGTTTTATTAAAAAGGGAGAAACCTTTAAACTCAACAAATTCAAAGAAGAACAAAACAGAATCACTCAATGGTTTAAGAACAATGGTGTGTACAATTTTCAACCAACTGCCATTCGATATGCCATAACAAGGGATACCTTAGCTGAATTTGATCCTTCCCTTGAAGTACTTATGAAAATTGAAAACCCAAAAGGAATTGGTGTTGACGGTACCCCTATTAAAGCATTTAAAAAACACATGATCAATCAGGTAAATGTCTATATAGATGTCTTACCTGAATTAGATCAAGAAATGGATACTATAGATTATTACAACTATCGCATCTATTTCAAAGATCAGTTGGCGTACAAACCAAAAGTAATTACCGATGCTATTTATTTTGAAAAGGATCAATTGTATACCGAACTTGACAGACAGCGTACCTATCGACAAATATCCAACCTCAATACATTTAAGTATCCGAGTATTAGCTTTGAAGAATCAGAAGCTACTAGGGACTTAAACACCTCTATATTTTTAAATTCAAAAGACAAATACACCTCCGAACTCAGTTTGGATGTAACTCATTCAAACATTCAAAAACTTGGTCTTGCATTTAGCAGTTCACTCATCGCTCGAAATGTTTTTAAAGGAGCTGAACTACTTAGCATATCTGCTAGGGGGTCTGTAGGTCTTTTGGGAGATGCGGCCATTTCTCCAAAAGATTACGTTTCCGAATTTGGACTGGATTTCAATATCAATATTCCCTCACTGTGGTTTCCTATTCTAAATAGTAAGCCTTGGATACCTTCGTATATGTTACCAAAAACAAGAGTCAGTCTTGGTCGAAGTATTCAGTCTAATATTGGTCTCGACAAGCAGACCTTTAATACTACTTATGGATTCAACTGGTCTAAAGACGATGCTGTAAAGCACAGTCTATCTCTTATCGATGTTCAATACATTCAAAACCTCAACCCTTCTCGTTTCTATGCGGTCTACCAAAACACTTATGACCGCTTAAACAACACAGCATTAAATTACAGTTCCAACAGTGCCTATAATTCCTATTTTGAGGAAGTTTCTACAGGACTACAGTTGAGTGTTCCAGAGGGGACTGCTGGTTTTATTGACCATTTCTTGACAAACGAAGATCCTCTTACTGAGAATTACAAAGAAATTAACTCCATTTCTGAGCGCCAGAAGAGACTTACTGAAAATAATTTAATAGCAGCTACCCACTACACCTTTACAAAAAACAATTCTAGAGGTATTACCGATCCTAATTTTTATCAATTAAGGCTAAAACTTGAATCAGCTGGTAATCTTTTAGCAATGCTTTCGAGGAATTTAAACGTCAATAAGGACGATTCGGGTACCTATGTAATTGCAGGTGTTCCGTTCTCTCAGTATGTTAAAACTGAGATTGATTTTATCAAACACTGGAGAACTGGAGATGATCGAATGATCGCATTTAGAAGTTTTGCAGGAATTGCTATCCCCTATGGGAATTCTTCTTCGGTTCCATTTACTCGTTCTTATTTTGCAGGTGGATCCAATGATATTAGGGCCTGGAATGCTTATGAATTAGGACCAGGTTCTTCTAATAATCAAAACGATTTTAACGAAGCGAATTTTAAGCTAGCTTTTAATTTAGAGTATCGCTTCCCACTAGCTGGAAATATCAAAGCTGCTCTATTTACGGATGCGGGTAATATTTGGAATGTATACGACAATATCGATGATCCAAAAAGCACCTTTAATGGGTTTAATTCCTTAAAAGACATTGCTTTAGGGAGTGGGTTCGGGATTCGATACGATTTCGATTACTTCGTGTTTAGAGTGGATTTAGGGTTTAAAACCTACGATCCATCACTAAGTTTGGGGAATCGATGGTTTAGAAGCTTTAATTTTGCGAATTCCGTAATAAACATAGGGATAAATTATCCTTTTTAATCTAGATTTATTCGTATTTTTGCGCCACTATTAATAACCAAAACCATTATCATGGCGCATAATATTAAACCAGGTGTTGCGACCGGTGATCAAGTACAAGAAATTTTCAATTACGCTAAAGAAAAAGGATTTGCCTTACCAGCAGTCAACGTAACAGGATCAAATACCATCAACGGTGTTTTAGAAACTGCTGCTGAGCTCAACGCTCCAGTGATTATTCAATTTTCAAATGGAGGTGCTCAATTTAATGCAGGAAAAGGACTTTCGAACGAAAACCAACAAGCTGCTATTCAAGGAGCTATCGCTGGTGCAAAACACGTTCACCAATTATCAAAAGCATACGGAGTTCCTGTAATTCTTCACACAGATCACTGTGCTAAAAAATTATTGCCATGGATCGATGGTTTATTAGAAGCTTCTGAAGAGCATTTTAAAGTAACCGGAGCTCCATTATTCTCTTCTCATATGATTGACTTATCAGAAGAACCATTGGAAGAAAATATTTCTATTTGTAAAGACTACCTAGCTAGAATGAGCAAGATGGGAATGACCTTAGAAATTGAATTAGGAATAACGGGGGGTGAAGAAGACGGAGTTGACAATTCTGATGTAGATGTATCTAAATTATACACTCAACCGGAAGAAGTAGCTTATGCTTATGAAGAACTTTCTAAAGTGAGTCCTCGTTTTACAATTGCTGCTGCATTTGGAAACGTTCACGGAGTATACAAACCAGGAAACGTAAAATTGACTCCAAAAATCTTAAAGAACTCTCAGGAGTACATCACAGAGAAATACGGTGTTGAAGAAAATCATATCGATTTTGTATTCCACGGTGGTTCAGGATCTACACTTGAAGAAATTAGAGAATCTATTGG
>DAIRFL010000221.1:0-3138 GCA_036795105.1 Flavobacteriaceae bacterium
AAGGAACAATGACTGGAGTTACTTCAGACTTTGACGGAAATTTTACTATTCAAGCTTCTGAAGCTATAACTTTAAATATCAGTTATATCGGATATAAAGAGGTGATAATAGATGCAGCTCCAGGAGACCACTTAGAAGTGGTTTTATATCTCGACAATGAATTAGATGAGGTTGTCCTAACAGCCCTAGGTATAAAGAGGGAAGAAAAAGCTCTTGGATATTCAGTACAAGGAATTACAGCTTCTGAAATAGCCAAAGTTAAATCCACCAATGTAATCAACGCATTATCTGGTAAAGTAGCTGGTGTAAGTGTAACAGGCTCATCTGCTGGACCTTCTGCTTCTTCTAATATAACAGTTAGAGGAGTTTCCTCATTAATGGGAAATAATCAGCCTTTATTTGTAGTTAATGGGATGCCAATATCTAATGAACTATACAGTTTTGACGATGGATTAAATGGATCTACAACAATTGATTTTGGTAATGCAGCTCAAATCATCAACTCTGATGATATTCAAAACATTTCAATCTTGAAGGGACCTGCGGCTTCTGCACTTTACGGCTCAAGAGCAGCAAATGGAGTTATCTTGATTGAAACTAAGAATGGATCAGCCAAGGAAGATGCCAAAATTGAGCTCAATACTTCTGTAACGGTATCTAATCCATTAAAACTACCTCACTATCAAAATCTATACGGTTCTGGTGGAGGAGGTAAATATTCATATTTAAATGGATCAACCTATATCGGAGCTGATCAAAATTACGATGCGTACGGTGAAAACTGGGGTCCAGCTCTCAATGGACAATTAGTAAAACAGTTTAATTCAAATGGAGAGCCAGCTCCTTTTACTGCTTCACCAAATAATATTAGAAACTTTTATGAGTCACCAATTACTCATATCACTAATCTTGCGATTAACAATCAAAATGAAACTTCAAATTCGAGGTATTCATATACACATTTAGACAATAAAGGACTCATTCCTAACACAGGATTAGAACGTAATACTTTTCAAACAAATATTTCAAAATCACTATTTAACGATCGTTTAAAATTGAGATTTAACAATATGTTTGTTCGCTCTACTTCTGACAATATTCCAAACTCTGGATACGATGAGTCATCCTCAGTAATGTACGGTTGGTTATGGTATCCTAGACAGGTCGATATAATGGACCTCAGAGATTACTGGCAACCAGGAAAAGAGGGTGTTCAACAACGCTATTCAGAAAACCTATGGGTGAACAACCCTTGGTTGATTGCTTATGAGAATACCAATGCATTTCAATCAAATCGATTGATTTCTAATCTTCAATTGGATTTTGATATAAATCCAATGCTTGATTTTAGATTTCGATTTGGTTCGGATTATGTCGATGAACAACGACAGTATAAAAGAGCTCCTTCTACTAAAGGAGTACTCAAAGGTTCTTACAGAGAAGACGAAATAAGCTTTAGAGAAAGTAATGCTGAATTGTTGTTAAACTTCGACCCGACTCCTTCAACAGACAATTTGATCGATGTTTCCGTAAAGGCAGGGGCTAATTTTATGTCACAACAGGCAAACTTTTCAGTAGCAAATAATCCTGAACTCTTAAATTTCGGTACAGACCCTTCTGTATACACTCTTTCTAATGCTAGATCAGGGGTGTTAGTAGAGTCACAAAAGACCAATGCGAAGATCAATTCTATTTTTGGTCTAATGACTTTAGATTACAATAATTTAATTTATTTAGACTTGACTTATAGAAATGATTGGGCAAGTTCACTTGTCAATCCAATAGTTGGTCAAGATAACTCAAATTATAGCTATGGATATCCATCGGCTTCTGCTAGTTTCTTATTAAGTGATATATTCACTTTACCTGTAGCTATAGATTTCTTAAAATTTAGAGCTTCGTATGCAGAGGTAGGGAATGGAGCTCCAGCTTATTCTTTTGGCAATACTTTTACGCCTCAAGCAGCTTATGGAAACAATCCTGTTTTTACTACAGGAAGTACGATTTCAGATCCTAATCTAAAAAATGAATCAACTACTGCTAATGAATTAGGACTTGATTTAAGACTTTTTGGAGGTAAATTAAATTTTGACTTCACTTATTATTCGATGAATAGTTTTGATCAAATCATTTCATTACCAGTCGCAAAAACAAGTGGTTATGATTTTACTCTTACCAATGGTGGGGTAATTAGCAATAAAGGGATTGAATTGTCTTCTGAAATACTAGTTGTAGACAACGAGAAGTTTAGATGGGATGCAACAATCAACTACTCTAGAAATAGAGCGATAGTTGAAGAATTGCCTGATGCGGTAAGCGGAGGTAGATATGCTATCGTTGCTGATATTTTTCCTGGAGATGAAGGTGGTTCTGACTTAGAATACGTAGCTGAAGAAGGTGAATTACTTGGACAGCTTTACGGTCTAGGATTTGAAAGAGGTCCAAATGGTGAAATCATTCACGAAAATGGATTACCAGTTCATACAACGGAAAAGGTATCTGCTGGATCTTATCAACCAGATTTTAAATTAGGTCTATACAATTCATTTACACTAGGTCGATTTAATATTGGAGTCTTATTTGATGGACAAGTAGGAGGTAAAATTTACTCTAGGTCACATGCCTTATATGCAACAGGAGGAGCTATAGTAAACGACGATGATCCCAATTTAGATCTTACGACACTAGAGGGAAGAACGGTATATGGTGTTTCATATGACGCTTCAGGCAGTCCTGTTTATACACTTGAGCAAGAAGGTGGAGTTGTAGGTCCGGGACTTATGTATAATTCTAGCGGAAACTTAGTGGAGAACTCGGTAACTGTTCCTGCTGGTGGTGCAGGATATGTTGGTTATTTCTACAACTATTACGGAAATGGTTTTAATAGAGATAATATAGAAGCAGCTACCTACGATGCTACTTATTTCAAACTAAGAGAGATGAGTGTTTCATTCGATGTTCCGTCAACTCTAGCAGATCAATTAGGATTGAGTTCAGCGAGTGTGTCAATCATCGGTAAAAACCTATTACTATTTACGAAAGTACCAAGTATTGACCCTGAAACCTATTCTATTCGTAATGGGATTTTTGTCAATGGATTTGAATCAACTTCAATTCCATCGCTTCGAAGTATAGGGT
>DAIRFL010000222.1:0-3123 GCA_036795105.1 Flavobacteriaceae bacterium
GTATTGATATTTAAATATAATGAAAAAACCATGAAATTTTAATTTTTTGATTTATTGGTTGCGCTTTAAAATTTATATATTGCATAGACAAACAAACTAAATTACGAATGCAAATAAAAGAATCCTCTAAAGTCTACGATGTTATAATCGTAGGATCAGGTGCTGGTGGTGGAATGGCCACTAAAGTACTTTCAGAGGCGGGACTAAAGGTAGCTGTGGTTGAAGCAGGTCCTTTTTATGATCCTGCTAACCCAGAGCAAAGCACACAATTAAAATGGCCTTATGAATCTCCAAGACGCGGAGCAAACACCAGAAGAGCTTTTGGTGATTTTGATGCGCTATATGGGGGTTGGGACATTAAAGGAGAACCCTATACCGTAGCAGAGGGAAGTGAATTTAATTGGTTTAGAGCCCGAATGTTGGGCGGTAGAACTAATCACTGGGGAAGGATATCACTTCGTTTTTCTCAAAGAGATTTTAAACACAAAGACATCGACGGTTTGGGTGAAAACTGGCCTATTGGATACGAGGATGTAAAACCCTATTACGACAAAGTCGATCAGCTGATAGGACTCTTTGGAACGAAAGAGAATTTAGAGAATGAACCCGATGGTTTTTTTTTACCACCTCCAAAACCTCGCTTACACGAACTCTTTTATATCAAAGGGGCTCGTAAATCTAATATTCCTGTGATTCCCTCCAGAATGTCTATGGTGACCAAGAAGATCAATGAAGATAGAGGAGTGTGTTTTTACTGCGGACAGTGTAATCGTTCATGTCAGGTGTACGCTGATTTTTCTTCTGGTTCTTGTTTGATTTTTCCAGCTCAGAAAAACGGAGGACAGATCGATATGTACGTCAACGCAATGGTACGTGAGGTGTTGACTGATGAGGAAGGAAGAGCAACGGGAGTTTCCTATATCAACAAAGAAGATCGCAAAGAGTACTCACTTAAAGGAAAAGTAGTTGTACTTGCAGCTTCTGCCTGTTCTTCAGCACGTATTTTGTTAAACTCCAAATCCAAACAACACCCTAATGGATTGGGAAATAGCTCCGATGTGGTTGGAAGATACCTTCACGATTCAACAGGAGCTTCAAGAGCGGCTTTTGTGCCAGATTTAATGAATAGAGATGTGTCTTATAACGAAGACGGTGTAGGAGGGATGCACGTTTATACTCCTTGGTGGGGCGACCATTCCAAATTAGATTTTGCCAGAGGATATCACATTGAAGTTTGGGGAGGTATGGGAATGCCTGGTTATGGATTTGGATTTAATCCCAATGACCTCAATCGCTTCTTTGGTGAAAAGATAGGAGGGTATGGAGAACAACTCAGGGGTGATGTGAAGAAGTACTACGGTTCTGTTTTAGGGATGTCTGGTCGTGGAGAAGCAATCGCTCGTAAAGACAATTACTGTGAAATTGACCCTTCGGTGGTGGATGAATGGGGAATTCCTGTTTTGAGATTTAATTATAAGTGGTCTGATCAGGAAATTAGACAGACCAAGCATATGCAAGATACTTTTGAAGAAATCATCCACAATATGGGTGGTATAGCCCTAGGTGACAAACCAGGTGCTGATCGCAACTACGGTCTTACAAAGCCCGGAGAAATTATTCACGAAGTGGGGACTACTCGTATGGGAACTGATTCCAAAACTTCAGTGGTGAATAAATTTCAGCAGTTACACGATGCTGATAATGTCTTTATCGTAGATGCTGGACCATTTGTATCTCAGGCTGATAAAAACCCAACCTGGACCATTTTAGCCCTCTCTTGGAGGACTTCAGACTATATTGTTCAACAGCTCAAAGCTCAAAATATTTAATGATGGATAGAAGAGAGAGTTTAAAATCAATTGTATTAGGATCCATAGCAGGTAGTTTTGCCCTTTCCTGTAAGGGTGAACTAGAAGAACAAGAACTTGCTGTTATAGCTGATGGAGCTACTGCTTACGGTAGAACTGCTGAAGAGAAAGCAATCGACGAGCAATTGTACGCAGATCAATTTTTTAACGAGCACGAAATGAATACCCTTAGAGTGCTCTGTGCTTTGATTTTGCCTGCAAATAGTGAATTTGGATCCGCAACTGATGCTGGAAGTCCTGAATTTATAGAGTTTATGGCTAAGGACTATCCCGCTTTTCAGCAGCGTTTAAGAGGAGGATTGATGTGGTTGGATCACGAGTCTAATACTCGGTTCAGCAAAGAGTTTAAAGTTCTTGAAGAAGATCGTCAAAAAGAGTTGCTCGACACTATTGCCTATTACGATTACGACACCCCTTCGTCTAAACGTCCTTTTGAAGTCAATTTCTTCTCCCTTGTCAGAAATTTAACCCTTACTGGTTATTTCACCTCTGAAATGGGAATTAAAGACCTTGGATACAAGGGAAATAAGCCCAATGTTTGGGATGGAGTTCCTCAAGAAGTACTCGACAAACACGGAGTTTCCTATGAAAAAGAGTGGTTGGCTAAATGTATCGATCAATCTACAAGAGGAGATCTCGCAAAGTGGGATGAAGAAGGTAATTTATTGACCTAAGCCTTCTCACAGACTAAAACAACAGCCTGATTGTTTAAATCTGTTGTAAAGAATAAATACTGAGCGCCGCCATCCTTGATGCGGTGCTTTTTTTTGAGCTGCTCTACGCTGAGTTTAAAATTTCTACAACTGACATTAGCCTTTGTATTTTCAAATAGCTTGAGATTTTTCTTGTTGTAGTGGAGTACTTCGTTGATTTTAAAGACTCTTCCTGGGAATTCAATTAATTCATCAGAAGTATAAAGATGTGTATTCGAATGCATTTTCCCAATCTTAAATCGCTGAGCGATGGTTTTAAACATTCCAGTCTTTAAGAGCGCTACATTGGGTTCGTAGAGGTAAGTCCCTACAGGAGTTGGGATACTCTTGGTGTTTTCTTCAGAATTGAGCAGGCTACTGAATTCCAATTGCTTACTTTCTAAATTAACCGCCTTAACTAAGGGCGTTCCCTTAAAATCGTTCTCGAGGATCCACAGCAGCTCTTTAAGCTCATTTTTAACGGCTAGAGCGATGATTTGCTTGACACCCTTAAGATCTTTAATGCCTTGACTTATATCGAGCAGAGGAGCTGTTTTAAGCAT
>DAIRFL010000018.1:0-10298 GCA_036795105.1 Flavobacteriaceae bacterium
ACCAAATAGTGTTACCGATGAATTTAGAACTGAATTAAAGGAACTTAAAATAGCTCCAAATAAAACTGCAGCAAAGAATCCAATTAATCCAGTTGGAAGAACTTCTGCAACTAGCATAGGGTATGCTTGATCAGCCACCTCTAAACCACCATTAAAAACATGGTAGGCTATAAGACCTGGAAGAACGACAATGATTGGTCCTAATATTTTGATAAAAGCTGCGAGGAGTAATCCTTTTTGCCCTTCTACTAAATTTTTAGCAGCTAATGCTCTTTGAACAATCTGTTGATTGGTTCCCCAATAAAACAATTGAATGAGCATCATTCCAGTAAAAAGTGTGTGAAACGGAACAGGATCTGTTTCACTTCCCATAGATTTAAATTTGTCTGGGTTTGTTGTGATTAATTCATTTAAACCATCAGTGATACTTCCATCTCCAATGAGCAATAATCCAAATACAGGAATTAATAAACCACCGATAAGAAGTCCAATTGCATTAATTGAATCTGAAACAGCAACCGCTTTTAGACCTCCAAAAACAGCGTATATGGATCCGATAATCCCAATACCCCAAACACAGATCCAAATGGAAGTAGTGTGTGACACTCCTAAAAGTTCGGGAATGTTAAACATACCACTGATCGCTACTGATCCTGAATAAAGAATTACTGGAAGTAAGACCACTACATAACCTGTCAGAAATAAAGCTGAGGTAATCGATTTTGTTTGAACATCAAATCGAGTTGCTAAAAATTGAGGTACAGTAGTTAGTCCTCCTTTTAAATATCTAGGCAAAAGAAAAATTGCTGTTACTACCATGGTAATTGCAGCGAGTGTTTCCCAAGCCATTACTGATAATCCACTGTCATAAGCTGAACCGTTGAGTCCAACAATTTGTTCCGTGGAAAGATTAGTCAATAAGAGAGAACCTGCTATAACTCCAGCAGTTAATGAGCGACCACCTAAAAAATAACCATCCGAAGATTGTTCATTAGTGGTTCTAGTCGCTAAATAAGAAATGACGGCTACTAATAGTGTAAATCCGACAAATGAAATAATTCCGATCATTGTGGTTTAAGTTTGAATGGTTACTAAAATAGAGAATTAATTCTATTTTAGGGTGGTTAAGTTATCAACGATGTATTGACCTACTGCTTCTCCTTGTTTTACACCTTCAACACATGCTCTACGGTAGTGAATACCACCATAAAGTCTAGACATTGCAGCTTCATCAGAAGCTTGAAGGAAGGATTTAAAGGAGCGATCAGGTAATCCATACACTCGCTCTGTTGTATCTAAGAACTCAAAGTTGTCTCCGTATACATCGGTAAGAGCCATTGCAGCAGATCTTGAAATTACAGAGTGACCTGAAGTGTATTCTGGGAATGGTGGTGTTTGTAAGTGAGGTAACCACTCTTCGTCAATGTATTGATTGATGAGTGTTTCTGGACGAACTACTAAGGTGTTCCACTTGGTATCCCAACATGAAATGAAGGCATCAAATAAAGAGATAGATGTTCTCATATAAGCATTGACAGTTTCGTCAAATGAATCTCCATTTTTTTCAGTAGCAATTTTGACAATTCCAATCCAGTGACCACCAGGAGTTATTTTTTTTGTGGCAAACATCGCGTGTCCTTTGTGATGAGACACATAAGGGTTACAATCCCAGAAACTAGCAATCTCTGCTTCTTCACTATCTTTGTTTTGAGCTATAGTGTTTCCGATTTCATATACCTCGATAAGTTCGTTGTAAAAAGGAGAATCTTTATCCATGGTTACAGGATAGGGATCTACTGGAGGAAATTGATCTGCAGATTTTAATACCAATGGTCGTATTTTATTCCAGTGAGGTTCGATACCTTCCATATAATCTGGAGGAGTAGGTTTCCAAAAGCGATCTTCTTCTTGAATAGTATACTTTGGAAAGGTTCTAGTCTGCTTATAAAAATCTCCATCGGCCCAAGCTAAGATATGCTTAGCGACTTCCTCGCCGTATTTAATAGATGCTTTGTACTCTAAACTAGAAAGTCCTTCATCGTGTAACTGATCGTATAGTTCTTGCTGATAAGTATCAATCTTTTCCTCTGAAAAAATAAGTGCCTTACCCACCGTTAAAAAGGCGTGGACTGCTGCTAAATTAGGAATCACTCTACGATCGTTTAATTCGGGAATGTCCGTATAATCGGTCACCTGACCTTGAAGCGATTGATATTTGTCTGGATGCGCTTGTTGCATGATTGCATAGGCTGCTATCGAAGGGTAGACATGAACTCTAGAAGCAATTGGAGGTGAAAAAATATCGTAAACAATTACATCAGATAATTTTTGTTCAACATCTCTAAAAAGAGTTGCATCATCTAAATGAGTTAGGTATTGTGTGTTTTCTTCACAGCTAACTAAAAACAGAGCAGTTAAAGAAAGGATGCTAAAAAAGGCTTTAATTTTCATTTTAATTCTTTTTGGTGATAGTATAGGCACTATCGTTATTGGTCAAAATTATAAAAGTTTTATCTGATATCTTATCAATTTTTCTACCTTCTAGGTGAGCGGGTAGTCCGAGCGATCTATTCTGAGTAAAGTTACCATTTTTAAAATTGCTAAGTACTCCACCTACATTTGATTTTGAAGGTCCTAATTCGGTTACATAACCGCTGTAATTTCCAACGTAGTAGAGTTCTCCATTATCAAAATAGACATCTTCGATAGATGAGAGTTGAGCTTCCATTGGTAGAGGAACTGCTTTATAACTAGCGTTGTTTTCATTTAAAAACACCATGGATCTCAATTCTTTTATACTCTTTGTTTCCATGATAGAATCTTTACCTGTTAGGGTGTGAATATCTTTTGCTTTTACAAAATCACTATAACGTACAAAGTATTTCTTAAGCGCTGGAATCTGTGAAATGAGTTTGTCTTTTGATGCAAAAGGCACAGAGGATCCAAAGAAATTATAAAAAATAATCGGATCTAAGAAGGTGTTTTCATCGTAATCGTCTAAGTACAGTTGAATAGGTTGTTCTTTAGATGCCTTCCACTTTAAATTGAGACCAGCATTCCCAGCAATAATATCCATGGTACCATTTTGATCCACATCTGCAACCTTAACACAGTTCCACATCCCTTGCGTATCTGAAAGTCCAAATTCTTCTGTTTGATTGTCAAATTTTCCACCTCCAAGATTAATTAAAACACTAATAGGAATCCAATCTCCAACATACACGAGATCGAGCAGTCCATCATTATTGAGATCTGCCCACTGACTATCAGTAATCATACCGAGTCTTGCTTGAGCTACCATTTCAAAATTTGCCTGTTGGGTGTTTCTGAGAATATAACTATTTGGAAAAAGCCCATAACCTCCTGGAACCGATCTGCTACCTAAGAACAAATCTTCATATCCATCTCCATCGTAATCCCCAGCAGCTATTGCGCCTCCATTGTATGAAGGAAGTGCGGCAGGGTATTTGATAAAATCAGCTTTTCCGTTATTGATATACATGCGATCTGTGGTGTGTAATACACCTTCAACATATTCGTTTCCTCCAGATACCACATAGAGGTCCAAGTCTCCATCTTTATCAAAATCAAAGGCTTCAGCATCTTCGTCTTCATGTATGGCATCGGATTCGAAGAGTTCTAGTTTTTTCTCTTCATAACTTCCATCTCTTTGTTGTAAAAACAGAGCAGCAGCCTGGTATTTACCACCTCCTAGGTAGAGGTCGTCCAATCCATCTCCATTGAAGTCAGCACGCTCTAGGGCAGGACCTTCTATCGATAGACGCTCAGGTATAAGCGGTTCTTTTTCATAGTCTAAAAAGTCATTTTCACTATGAGTAAAGGCAAATGGTTTCACAGTAAAATCAGACTCCATCACCACACTGTTATGCTGTTGTTGTAGATTTTCTTTGGAAATAGTTAGGGACTGATTTGCAGGTATATTTGTCAGAATTTGTTGAGTTCCATCCAGCCATTTAACAACGATAGAGTCTAATTGCTGAGCAGATCCAATTCCGAGGTGAATTCTATGAGAAGAAGAGGATTCAAAACCTCTCGTAGCAGTGAGTTCTCTATACCATTTCATCCCATTGGAGTAGGCGTAAACTTTAGTTCCCATTGGATTGAAGCGCTCATTGTCAGACAAATTCAAACTCAAGTAGTTATTAGTACTACTGTTATTTTCTAAGATAGAAGCAGGCTCGTTGATATTATTGATAACAATATCCAAATCACCGTCATTGTCCAAATCACTATAGGCAGCACCGTTAGAGTAGGATTCGCTTAGTCCTGCTTCAGAAGTGTATCGATCAAATTGATAATCTCCATTGTTCTTAAAGACCACATTGGATATTTTTAAACTCGGCATTACATTGATGAATTCTAATTCTAATTCATCTTGCTCTTTATCAGTGAATTTTGAAAGATCTACATCTGATTCGTAATTGATAAAATCCAAATCATTGGGACGCTTGTAAATACCGTTAGAAATAAAAATATCTGAATTTCCATCGTTGTCGTAATCTTGAATAAGTACTGACCAGCTCCAATCCGTAGCGTGTAAACCAGAGATCATCGCCGCTTCTTTAAAGCTTCCATCCCCTGAGTTTAGTTGGAGGTGGTTTCTGGCAAATTGAGGGTGGTAACCGTAAAGTTCTTTGATTTGAGATACTTTGTCAGAGTCTTCTCCACCTGATTTCATAAAGATATCAGCATCGTTTGGCATCATATCAAGGGTAAATAGATCGGTAAGCCCATCGTTGTTAATATCTGCAGCATCTAATCCCATGGAAAACCTAGAAGAATGACTCAGTGCAGAATTACTCACCTCTTTAAAGGTTTTATCGCCTTGGTTGATATAGATATAATCGTTTTCGTGGAAGTCATTTCCGACGTAAATATCGATGAGGCCATCCATATTGAGATCCGTAGTGCTTAGCCCTAACCCATAACCAAGCGAACTCGAATAAATTCCAGCGGCATTGGTGACATCTACAAATTGAAGTGTACCTTCATTTAATTTGTTTTCTAAGAGTAAATCTCCTGCCAGATCATCAGTTTTTGATCGTTGATTGGACCTTCCGTAGTTTCTAGGCGTGTGGATGGAGTGATTGAGCAAGTACACATCTAAGTCCCCATCATTGTCATAATCAAAGAAACTCGCCTGAGTTCCAAAACGAGAGAGGTCCAATCCGACTTCTTCAGATTGTTCGCTAAAGGTCATATCTCCGTTGTTGATATAGAGCATATGATGCGCTTCTTCGAGGGATTTGTAATTACTTACCTTAGAGACAAAGAGATCTTGAAAACCGTCATTGTTTACATCGGCAACGGTTACCCCTGTAGACCAACTTTCCTCTGTTCCAATACCTGCTGAAGCACTGATGTCTTCAAATTTCATATTCCCTAAATTGCGATAGAGCTTGTCTGGGGTTTGGTTTCCGGTAAAGAAAATATCGTCTAACCCATCCTTGTCGATATCGATAATACCTACACCACCACCGTTGTAATAGTAAAGGTATTCGATGATGTTCATAGCTCCAGTAGGAGTAAGGGTATTCTCAAAGTCTACTCCAGTCACTTTTGAATCCAAGGAATTAAAATGAATAGGAGCTTGCTCTGTAGTAGTCTTTTCACAGCTTACAACAAGTACAGTGAGTAAAAAAAGAAGGCTATAGTGTTTCATATTAGTAATTGTAAATAACTAAGGAGTCAGAATTTCGACTCACTATAATTTTGTTGTTGATTGATTTGATGGAACGAATCTCACCATTTTGGTGGAATCCTTTTCCTTTATTGGTCGTTGTAAAATTTCCACTTCCATCGTTCTCTAAGTAAACACCATAACTAGCGTCGTAACGACCTACTTCTGGCTTTACTTTATAGAGGTTTCCACCGAGGAGTAAATCCATGTCTCCATCCTTGTCAAAATCACCTGATTCAATAGCAAAAATTGGAGAGAACTGAGCTAATTGAGGAAGTTCCACTGTAGTGAATTTCGCTTCACCTTGATTGATAAAGAGGCTTGTTTTAAAATAAGTAGCATCGAGTTTTAAACTCTGCTCAAGAGTGAGTTTATCAAACATAACTCTCATATCGGCATTCTTAAAGGTTTCGTAGTTTGGAAACTTCTTTTTGAGTCCTTTCATCTGATCGATGAGGTTGTGTCTGAGGTCATAAGGGTAGAATTTCCCATCTTCAGCTTTAAAACTCATAATAGGATCCAAGGCTCCATTATTGTCAAAATCTTTGACATAGAGGCGAATTGGGTTGGATTCAGAAGCTCTAAAACGAGAATTTAAACCGTGATTTCCCGCAACAAGATCTAGCAGTCCATCTCCATTGACATCTGTAGCTTTCACAGTGTACCACCAGCCTTTGAGATCTGATAGTGGGTTGGATTCGGCTTTTGTAAAGGTACCATTAGAATTGATAAAGAGTTCAACTCCCATAAATTCACCAACAATGACAAGATCTTGATCTCCATCATTGTCAATATCAGCAAATAGGGCATCGGTAATCATTCCAAGATTAAAGAGTTCAGTAGCAATCTCTTGAGTTTTGTCTTCAAAAACACCAGAACCATTATTGATCAAAATATGTCCTGATCCTGGAACACCATAGGCGTCGTTGACAGCGCGTTCTCCCACAAAGAGGTCTTGGTCTCCATCATTGTCAATATCTGCTTGTGCAACAGCTCCAGTATTAAAGTATTCTGTTGAAGTAGGGAGTTCAGATGTACTCAAACTGAAATTGCCATTCCCGTCATTGAGGTATAGGTGGTCTCCTAAAGTTTGAGAGAATCTCGAGAATTCTACACCGCCATTACCTTGATAGAGGTCTAAATCACCATCCTTATCTACATCTACAGCAATTGCTTTGATGGTTTCTTTTTCTTCTTCATTCTCTAATGAGAAATTTAGGTTTTTTTCAAATCCTTCTTCTGTTCCCATATAGAGACTACTCTCAGCATCTTTAACCCCTGGGATATAGAGATCCTCAATACCATCACCATCAAAATCAGCGGTAGTTAAAATAGGACCAGGAGTACTCATCATATGATGAAGTAATCGGTTCTTATTGAAATCGATATATCTGTTTTCAGAGTGAACATAATCAAGAGATTCAGAGTCTTTTGTAAAGAGGTCTAAGCCAGCTAAGTCGTTGTCAGTATCAACTTTATGAGCGTCTTCTATGGAAATTTCAAGTGTTTGATTAAGTACAACCTCTTCTAAAAGGCTGATACGTCCATCAGGCCATTTTACTTTAACGCTTACGGGTCCTGCAGAAGCCAATCCAATATGAGGTTTTAAATCCATACTCGACTGAAATCCTCTAATAGGTTGCTGATCAATGGTATAGGTAGTAGTTCCGTCATTGACCATGATACGAGCTCCAATTCCAAAGCGATTTTCATCAGTTCCTTTTAAGCTGAAATTGATGTAGTTGTTTTGAGTCTTGGAGTCTGCATGGTTTTCATAGATAAATGCAGGCATATTGACATTGTTTACCACTAAATCCAAATCTCCATCATTATCCAAGTCTCCATAGGCAGCTCCATTTGAAAAACTCTTGGTGGTTAATCCTGTCTGATCAGAAAATTCAAATTTCAAATCACCCTTATTGATATAGGCGTGGTTTGCAACAGGGTTAGACGGGATAATTTCAACGAGTTTACTGTAGTCCACTTCTTTGTCAACTACGATTGAACTAATCACTTCCTCACTTGATATATACTGTAAGTAATCTTGATCTGTTAAATCTCTGTAAATTCCATTAGCGATATAAAGGTCTTTGAGTCCATCGTTGTCCATATCAAAGAACAGGGCTCCCCAAGACCAGTCTGAGGCTTCAACCCCTGCTAAACGACCAACTTCACTAAAGGTTTCATCACCGTTGTTCAATTGAAGCATATTTCTAGTAAACTGGTGGTAGTACCCATTGTTTACTGAGTAGTCATAGGTATCCCAGTTTTCAAAAGTTGTTACGGACTTTAATCGCTCGTATTCAGAAGGCAACATTTCAGTGATAAATATATCGGGTTGCTCATCGTTATTGATATCTGCCATATCGGCTCCCATAGATGCCCCACTAATCGAGTTGATCGATTCAGTTAAGGTTTCTTTAAAAGTGCCGTCTTGATTGTTGATATAGAGGTAATCACGTTCAAAGAAGTCATTGGATATATAGAGATCTTCCCATCCGTCGTTGTTGATATCACCAACAGTAACACCGAGGCCAAAACCGATAACAGAACCGTAAATTCCAGCTTCTTCACTCACATCTACAAATGTTCCTCCATCGTTTCTAAGCATCTTATCACCTCCTAAAAGGTCTCTCTTAGGGCGTTCATTTCTTCTTAAATCGAAACTTCCTATCGATTGATAAGAGTTGTTGAGCAGATACACATCTAGGTCACCGTCTTTGTCGTAATCAAAGAATGAAGCGTGAGTAGAATATCCCTTATCTGCTAAGCCATAAGCTTCAGCTTCTTCAGTAAAGGTGAGATCACCTTGATTGATATAGAGTTCATTTTGTTTATTGTCACCCATCACATCACCAGAATTACACACATAGATATCCAATAATCCATCGGCATTGATATCGACCATAGTTACACCAGTTGACCAAGCTTTTGATCCACCAACTCCAGCAGATTCAGTAATTTTTTCAAATTTCCAATTTCCCTTATTTAAATAGAGCTCGTTCTTCTTTTGGTTAGCAGTCATATAGATATCTGTAAGCCCATCATTGTTGATGTCGCCTATTGCAACCCCTCCACCATTGAAGAAGTTTCTATAGGTATAAACATTAAACTCATTTGAGAAGCTTAAATCATTCGCAAAATCAATACCAATAGATTGGTTGTCTTTTAGTGAAAACAAGGTGTCTTGGTTTGATTGACATGAGGTCAATACCAGAATCGTTAAAACGAGTGCAGCAGTATTTTTAACTAGTTTCATGCTTAGTTGTATTTGTGATTAAGATCTTCAACCATACCAATGACATCTCTAAGTCCTTTAGTGTGTAGAAGAATTTGTCTATTTCCGTCAATTTTATAGTAGAGCGGCTGCTCTAACTTTTCATTTTCAATTTTCTTAAAGGGATTTCCAGGGTACCATTTCATAAGGGTGTCCATAACTTCCTCAATCAAAACATCAGAATGCGTTTGTTCCGCCCAAGGAGTCCATCCGTTATAGCTAAACTGCATATCGATACCGGTCATCATGTCTTTATCCTTGAGAAATTTCCCAAAGAAGTAATACTTCATATGCTCTGTATTATTAGCATCGTAAATTTGATGCACCGCCATAATTCCTACATCTCCTTGAGTTATTAATTGGTTTTTGTTGAGGACGGTACACTTGCTAAAAAACTGCTCATGTGTATCTCCAAATGACAAACCAAACTTTAAACTGTCCAATTGAAGGTTTTTACTCAATTCTTCTTTTACAGTACGATCGTATTCACTAGTTGAACAAGAGCTGATAAGTAGAGCGATTAGTAAAGTAAAGAGACCTGTTTTATTGAATGGTCTTAATAGAAATCGAATCATTGTTAATTGTTGATATTAAAAGTTTAGTATTGTTTAATTGAGTGGTTTCAAAGTCCCTTATCTCTCCAGGAATTCTCAAACTCTTAGGAGTTTCAAATAAGTCACTACCAGATTTGCCATAAAGCACCCATCCTGAGGAGGCATCATAGGGTCCAAATTGAGGTTTGATATTGTATTGATTTCCTCCGAGGAGTAGGTCGAGTATTCCGTCCTCGTTTAAATCTTCAACATGAAGGGTAGCTACATTAGCATATTGAATTTCTGGGGCTAATTCTAGTTGTTCAAACTGAGTTTTATTATTGATAAACACTGAAGTTGAAGTAATATCCAATTCTAAACGAGTAGCTTTTGAAACAAGCTCTTTGGAGAAAATTTCATTCATATCTGCCTTTGCATAATCTTTATAATAGAGGAATTTTTTCTTTAAAGACGGTAATTGAGAAATGAGTTCATCACGATCTAAAATAGGATAATCCTTCCCATCGATATGGTAACACATAATTTGTTCCATGGTTCCATTTTGATCGAAGTCATAGAGGTACAAACTCATCTTTGGTTTATAGAGTCCATTCTTCCCAGCATTAGCAGCAATGAGGTCTATTTGACCATCATTGTTAAAGTCTCCTGTTTCTAGTGAAGCCCACATTCCTTTTGTGTTCTCTAGTCCGTATTCTGAAGTTTTTTCAACAAAACTTCCACTTTGATTTTCAAAAACTCTAATAGGCATCCATTCTCCAACAATTAT
>DAIRFL010000018.1:10308-17476 GCA_036795105.1 Flavobacteriaceae bacterium
CGTCCCAACCATCTGAATTCAGATCAAGCCATTGAGCATCGGTAATCATGCCTATGTGTTCAAACGTATCAATGTTTAAATCCTTGAAGTGTCCCTTGCCATCGTTTTCTAATAGGCTGCCGCTTGAAGGTAGACCATAAGTATCTTGCTGATAACGCCCTCCTATAAATAAGTCTAAATCACCATCCTTGTCAAAATCACTGACCGCAACACTAGAAGAGCTCTTAGAACTACTAGAGAAAATGGAATTTGGCTCAAAATTAAATACGCCATCGTTGTTTCTAAAGAAGTGATCTTTTAACTGAATGGCATTCGTATTAAAATCTTTACCTCCACTACAAACAAATAAATCAAGATCTCCATCAGCATCTGCATCAAAAAAGATCGATTGAAGGTCTTCACTCTCGCGAATTTTCTTAAAAGGAGACTCATCTATAGTATATCCATCCTCTGAACTGATGATTAATCGAGCTAATTGCCCTTTTGCACCTCCGATAAAGAAATCGTCTATTCCGTCAGCATTGAGATCTGCCTTAGCTATTTTAGGGCCTTCTTTTGAAAACATTTGAGGGAGTAAGCGTTCCTTATCAAAATCGACATAGTTATTTTCCTGGTGTTTGTATTTAAATAGATCGATAGTCTTGTCTGTTACAGCAGTTGGATTTAAGTTTAATTCTGTCTGATTGCTGTCTTTTTGATCGATTCTTAAATGCTGATTTACAGCCACATCAGTGAGAACGGTCTTTTTTAAATTCGGCCATAGAATCTCTATACTATCTATCTGAGAAGCCTTGCCCAATCCAAAATGCAAATAACTAGGAGCGGAACTTTCAAATCCTTTTGAAGGATAGAGTTCAGCAGTCTGCTTCATTCCATTTTTGAGGTATAAGCTAGCTTTTGATCCAATACCAAAGGAATTAGAACCTCCAGCCTTTAAAGAGAGTTTTAAATAATTATTTTCTAAGAGTTCACTCTTGTTTTCATAGACAAAGGAAGCCATGTTTACATTGTTGACCACTAAATCTAAATCACCGTCATTGTCTAAATCTCCATAAGCAGATCCATTTGAGAAACTCGGTTGATTCATTCCCCAGTCCACTCTTTTGTCTTCAAAAACAAAGGAACCTTTGTTTTCATAGACTGCATTCACAACAGCAGCAGAAGGCATGATGTCAATGAGTTTTGAAAGAACGTCTTCATCCTTATCGATCATTTGACGAACTTTTTCCTCATTGGCCATATAGGCTAAATAATCACGATCTAAGAGGTCTTTATAAATACCATTAGAGATGTAGATATCGCGTAGACCATCGTTGTTCATATCAAAGAACAGTGCTGCCCAGGACCATTCCGTCGCATCGACTCCAGCCTGTCTTGAAATTTCTGCAAATCCTTGATTTTCAATATTGCGCTGAAGCACATTTCTAGGAAACTGTTTGTGATACCCTTTGCTCACTGCTAATTGATGCTTGTCCCATGATTCGTACATCTGCTTAGATTTTTTACGATCTAGGGTTTCAGGAAGCATCTCCGTAACGATGATGTCAGTTTTTAAATCGTTGTCTAAATCAGCTGCATCTGCTCCCATGGAGCCCATGGATAAAGCAGTAAAATACTGGTCACTAGATTCAGTAAAGCTTTTGTCCTGATTGTTGATATAGAGGTAATCCTTTTCAAAGAAGTCATTGGAGATAAATAAATCAGTCCATCCGTCATTGTTAAAATCCGAAAGTGTGATTCCCAATCCAAACCCAATAGAAGAGGAGTAAACACCAGCTTCTTCTGAGACATTCACAAAGAAACCATCTCTGTTTTCCAAAAGTCTATTTCCGTCTTTAGAGGGGTTTAATCGTTGATCTTCTATGAGATCGTATGCTCCTACAGATCGAATGGAGTTATTTAAGATATAGCAATCTAAATCACCGTCTTTATCGTAATCAAAGAAAGCAGCTTGGACCGATAGTCCAACAATATCTAATCCGTATTTTTTAGATTCTTCTTTAAAGGTATTGTCTCCCTGGTTAATAAAGAGTTCATTGTGTCTATTATCACCGTCGGGTAAACCTGACTTACAAACATAGAGATCTAAGAGTCCATCCTCATTGATATCTACAAAGGTCGCTCCTGTAGACCACACTCCACTACACCCAACAGCTGCTGTTTCAGTAATGTCTTCAAAATTCCAATTCCCTTTGTTTAGATATAACTTATTGTCTACAATATTACCTGTAAAATAGACGTCTAGAAGTCCATCATTATTGATGTCTCCCATTGCGACACCAGCACCATTAAAGAAATTCCTATAGGTGTAGGGGTTAAACTCCTCGGTATAACTTAAGGTGTTTTCAAAAGTAAGTGCGGTAGCATCACTGTCTTTTAATTCAAATAATGAATTTTTATCCACACATCCGATGGAAAGCAGTGCTATAAAATATAGGACTATTTTATTCAAAATAGCTTGTTTTAGTTTAGTTTGGTAGAGGGGTCTAAGGTACTAATTAATCTCTTTTGAAGCTAAAAATAGTACTTATAGGATTGTTAAAAATGCCTCCATTTTGTTAAATTATATACAAAAGAAAAGGCCACCCAAATAGGTGGCCTTTAATTTATTGAATGATTATTAAATCAAATACTGAATCTTAGTATCCAGGGTTTTGAGATAATGATCCTCCTGAGTTTTGAATCGCCTTAGCTGGGATTGGCATAACAGTTCTGTATGCATCACTGTTAGTTTTTTCCCACCAAGAAGAACTCCATTTTCCGAAACGGATAAGGTCAGTTCTACGAGTAGATTCCATAAACATTTCACGTCCTCTTTCAGCTAAGAAAGAATCAGCAGTTACAGTTAAAGAACCTAATCCAGCTCTTGTTCTCAATGCGTTAACATCAGCAGCAGCGTCAGACCAGTTTCCTGATTTTCTAGCTTTAGCTTCAGCTCTCATTAAAAGAACGTCTGCGTAACGAATGATTGGGTAATCGTTATCTAGGTCTCCAGTAGCGAATAACTTAAATCCGAATTTACCTAAACGAGCTCCACCTGTTCTAGATGCATTTGGCTCTAATTCGTTAATGTCAACTGAGTATGCGATAGCAGGATCTGCAGCATCAGATGCTAAATCCACGATAGCATTTCCATTGTAGTCTAATTGAGGACCAACGATGAAGTTAGCTTTCTTACGAGCATCAGAATCTCCATAAGAGTTGTAGAAATCAGCTAAAGCTGAATATCCATTCCAAGGCTGCATAGAGAACTTATAAGTTTCCTGAGAAGCGTAGTGTAATGACATATGGTGGAAGTTCATACCTCCAGCAGATACTTCGTTGTATTCTACTGACCAGATAATTTCTGGGTTATCACAGTTATTAGCTGCGAATACAGTAGCATAACCAGTTAAGTTTGCAGGATCAGAATCAACAGCTGGACGCTTAGATGGGTTTGGTTTAGACCAAGAAGAACCAGCTAAAGTGTAAGAACTGTTGTCAATGATATAAGCAGCAGCATTTTCAGCCTCAGCCCACATTGCAGTACCTGTATAAACTTCTGCGTTTAAGTATAATCTTGCTAAAACAGCTAATGCAGCGTATTTGTTAATACGGTATTTTACATCATCACCATTTAAGTCAGATCCAGAAAGATCAATGGTACCATTTGTGAAATCAGCACGTGTAGATGCTAAAGCGTCTAATAAATCAGCTTCAACTTTATCAAAACCAGCAGCTCTAGTCAATTGAGCAGAAGCACCAGCTTCAGTAACGTATTTAATTCTACCGTACATGTCTAATAATCTCCAGTGCTCATAAGCTCTAAGAACTTTAGCCTGTGCTAATAAATTTCCAGACAATCCTGACATTGCAGCGTTAACCTCCGCAATTGCGTTGTATTGTTGGTTCCAAGCACCTTCAACAGGTCCGTTAGACGCTGATTGAGTGTGTCTGTGTACATCTAACCAGATACCACCATCATACCAGTCACCACCTTTTTGTGTAACTGCCATTTCATCAGTAGATACTGATTGTACTGAGAAGTAACCACCGTGGTTCGCAGTACCAGCCCCTCTCAATGCAGCAAATGCTGAAGATAGACCATCTGAAGGACCAGGAGTAGTACAGTAAGTCTGGTTTGAAACACCAGCAACCTGTACTTCGGTAGTAAGTTCTCCTACTAAGTTTTCTTCTAAGTCGGTACAAGAGTAAGTTAACCCTACAAGTCCTATACCTAACATTAATTTATATATATTTTTCATTTTCATTATTGTTTTTTATAAGTTGATATTAACTCCTAGAGTGAATGAACGAGCAGAATAGTAGCTATTTCTTCTATCCATACCAGGTGCTAATGGGTTACCATTATCTTCAATATCTACTAAAGCTGGTTCTGGATCAGTTCCTGAATAGTTAGTTAAAGTAAATAAGTTTTGAGCGTTTAATGAAACAGTTACAGATTTAAATGCGTCACTGTTCAAGTTTAATGGTCTAGAGATCGTTAAGTTATCTAACTTGAAGAAATCAGCTTTTTCAACGTAGTAAGAACTGAATTGTGCGTTAGTGATAGCATCATCAGCATACTCAGTGTTTACATAGTTGTAAGACTTCTGTGATCCAACTCTTGGTTCGTAGAATACACGGAACGAGTTAACTAAGCTGTGTCCGAATGCTCCTCTGAAGAAAGCGTTGATTGTATAATCTCCAAGAGTTAATTGGTTCGTCCAACCTAATTCGAAATCAGGAGTACCTTTACCTAATACCTCGAAGTCAACATCTTCGTTAAGTGCGTTACCTTGATCGATGTTTAAAACACCATCACCGTTAACATCTACGAAGTTTTGAGAACCATCGGTAGTAGTTCCGTCATAAACAGGACCCCAGATTTGTCCGATTTCTTCTCCTTGCTTAACGCGGATCGCGTAAGTAGAGTTCTGACCAGGAGATCCCATATTACCAAATACAGCAGCATCAGATACATACTCATCTAAAATAGTTTTGTTTTTAGACAATACGATTCCAGTGTTGTAGTTATCAGTAACATCGTAGTTTAATGCTAATTCAAATCCTTTAGAAGTCATTGTACCAGCGTTATCCCATTGACCAGTGTAACCATCATTTTCAGCAGCTTCTAAATCTCTAAAGATGATAAAGTCTTTAGAAGTCTGAGAGTAGATGTCTAAACTAGCAGTTAAACGATCAGTGTTTAAGTCTAAACCAAAGTTAGTCTCTGATTTTTCTTCCCACTTAAGATCAGGGTTAGCTAAAGAAGAACGTGAAGTTGAACCTCCAGCAGTTCCACCACCATCCCATGAGAATGGGTAGATGTTCTGAGTAAGACCGTATTGTGATGGTAAGTTACCAGTTACCCCGTAAGATAAACGAGCTTTTAATTGGTTTACACCATCAAAGTCAAAGTAGTTGTTTAAGTCAGCTCCAACACCAATTGCAGGGAATGTACCCCATTTGTTGTCTCCAGCAAACTTGTTTGAACCTTCTCTACGAATAGATGCGTTGATAAAGAAATTGTTGTTTAAGGTCAAGTTCATACGTCCGAAGTACGCAGCGATCAATTGATCAGGAGACTTGTCAGAAGCAGCAGATACTTTACCAGCATTTAATAAATCTTGAGCGTATTCTAAAGCGTCAACATACTCGATCTCAGTTCCAGGGAAGTCACCAGCAGAAACTGTGTGAGATTCGAAGTTTTGTTGTTGGAACGAATAACCACCTGTAAGAGCTAAGTTCATCTTGTCAGAATTCTTAGTATAAGTAGCATAAGTTTCCATTAATTTGAAAGAATACTCATCATCGTAGAAAGTTGCTCTACCTTTTTCAGTTAAAGAAGTTGCATTTCCGTTCCAAAGTGAAGTAGGAGCGTAGTACAATTTGTTTCCGTAACGTGAAGTTTGTTGTGCAGCTCTGAAGTATACATTGATTGCATCAGATAAGTTGTACGTTAAATTAGCAGAGTAGTTTAACTCAACTTTCTTTCCAGAGTTGATGTTTTGGTTGATGATTGATACTGGGTTGTAAGAATCAAATAAACCTAAAGTTTCAAAGTATCCACCGAAAGTAGAAGCATCGAAAGCATAAGGAGCATCAGCACCGTAGATAGGAGCAGTTGGGTTGTACAATGTAGCATAACGAAGTGATTCGTTGAAACCATTGTCTTGTTTTCTGTCAGTGAAAGAAGTGTTTAACTCAATTCTCAACTTGTCGTTTAATACTCTAGTTGATAAGTTCATTCTTCCGTTGATTTGTTTAAATCCAGAGTTTAAAAGGATCCCCTCTACATCTCTAGAGTTTAAAGAAGCACGGTAGCTAGTGTTACCAGCTCCACCAGAAATAGATACATTGTGGATTTGAGTAGCAGCATCTCTAGTTACAGCATCTAACCAATCAGTCTTAGAACCTAAGTCACGTCCACCTTGAGCAAGAAACTCATCTGGTGACATTAAGCTGATTTGGTTAGCGATTTGAGAAACAGAGTACTGTCCGTTATAAGAAACTTGAGTTTCTCCAGCTTTACCACCTTTAGTTGTAACGAGAATTACACCAGAAGAACCACGAGAACCGTAGATCGCAGCAGCAGAAGCATCTTTTAATACGTTGATACTTTCGATATCGCTAGGGTCAACGTTTGCAAGAGATGCACCGATAACACCGTCGATAACTACTAAAGGAGAAGAGTTAGCACCAATCGTAGAAAGACCTCTTAAACGAATAGTAGCACCAGCATTTGGGTTACCACCTTTGTTGTAGATCGATAGACCGGCAACTTTACCTTGAAGTAATTGAGAAGCATCGTTAATAGCTCCCTTGTTGAAAGACTCTTCATCTACAGATACAACCGCAGAAGTAATTTCTTTCTCCTTTTGAGAACCATAACCAGTTACGACAACTTCTTCTAATTCGTTAGCAGCTTCAAGAACAACGTTAATTGTGTCTTGATTTCCAACTGCAACCTCTTTCGCTGTGTAACCTACGAAAGAGAAAACTAATACATCTCCACTTCCAGCCTCGATTGAATAATTACCATCGAAGTCTGCAGTAGTTCCTGTAGCGGTACCCTTGACAACAACTGTCGCACCTGGTAAAGGACCATTTGCATCAGAAATATTACCAGATACCGTCTGCGCTCCTGCTAAGCCGAAACACATAAGTGCACCAACTAACAGAAAGC
>DAIRFL010000223.1:0-3083 GCA_036795105.1 Flavobacteriaceae bacterium
TAGGAGCTTTTTGTATTAAAATCACTTTGTCTTATAACACTGATATTATAATCACATTAATTTTTTTGAAAATAATGACATAAATCAAGTCAAAATGTCTTAAATTTATGATGTGTTTTATTGACAATAATCAATTTTATTAACTTTCAGCTTGGAAAATTATTTAGAATTCTTTCCAAATGTTGATAAGTTTAATTATATTTGTTATTCAGCTTCAAAACTGAACAACTAACGATAACACACAAATAAAAGTATATTATTAAAGTCAAAATAAAAATTATGAAAAAGTTATCTCTAATTCTAATGTCAAGTTTGCTTGTGTTGAGCTGTCAAAATTACGACGATCAGTTCGATGACATCAACCAGCAACTAACGGAGTTAAGTAAGCGACTTGCAGCTGTTGAGGCTCTCAATGGACAAATTGCAGCATTGAATTCTCAAGTTGTTGCTCTTTCTGCAGCATTGTCGTCTTTAACTTCAGAAAACTCACAGTTAAACACTCAGATTGACGCTTTACAGGCTCAAGTTCTTTCAGTAATTTCTGATTTAGCTAGCTTATCTACAGCTGTTGCGGCAAACAATTCTGATTTAGACACATTGCAATCTGAATTGACTGCATTGACGTCTACAGTAAATGAGATTTTAGCTTCAGATAGTATTTACGATAAGGATTTAACGGTTAATTCTGTTGAGTCATTAGATTTTGCTAAGCAATTAGGAAACAAAGTAGCGATTATCAATGCAAATGTTACCGTTGAAGTAAGTACTGCTTCTGGATTAACTGCTGCTGACGTTAAAGCTGTTACTTCTAAATTCAAAATTATCGTAGGAAACTTAACTGTAAAATCTAATGCTAGTATTGATTTAACTGCATTAACTCACGTTGGAGGAACTTATACTATTGAAGGTCACGATGTAGATGATTCTGCATTGACTTCAGTTGGGAACCTATACGCTGATTACGATGGAGGATACGACTTTACTACATTAAAATATTCAGGATCTATTGTTTTAGTAGATTATTCAACAGCTACTACTACTTCTAAAACTGGAACTACAGGAACAATCACTTTGAAATTCGATAATCTTGTAACGAACTCTAGTTTTGCTCAAGCTGATGAAATCACTATTAACGATGACGGATCTGTAAGCTTTACAAATTTAGAAACTGCATCCTTCTACTTTAGCGCTGCAACTTCAGTTCATATTGGATCTGGTGTGGATATCACTGGAGCGACAATTAGTTTACCTAAAGCTACTTCGGTAACGATTGGATATGCAGGAGCTGTTGATGGAAACTTTACCTTATCAGCACCATTAGCAACTTCTATTTCAATAGCTATTAAATCGATCACTGGTGATTTATCAGTATCTGGTGGAGCTTCTACTACTCTTTCTATGGCTGCATTGACTACTGTAGGTGGAGACGCTAGCTTTACAGGTGGAAACATTCAAGTGGCTGCTTTAACAGATGTTGGTGGAACAGTTTCTACAACTGGTGATGCTGATTTGAACTTAGCTAGTCAATTAAATACTGGTACTCATACAGGAGGATCTAGTTCACACGATTCAGGTGGAGACCATGATTCAGGAGGAGACCATGATTCAGGAGGAGACCATGATTCAGGAGGATCTCATGATTCAGGAGGATCTCATGATTCTGGAGGAAACTAATCATAATTTATCTATATAATAAAAAGAGCTAGCTTCGTGCTAGCTTTTTTTTTAACTTCATCCAACCAATTCGATATCTATGAAAAAGACAGTTATAGGGATTAGCTTTCTATTGCTAAACATTTTTGTTTTAAGTGCTCAAGATGTGATTTCAGATGCATTGTTTGAAGAAGGCTTTGAAAATATTCAAGTTAAAACAGCTACTAATGACTATTATTTAGCCTATGAAAACAATAGATATCGATTTGAAGCAGATGCTCTTCATTATGTATTAAAGCTTTTTTCTAGTTCCTCAATTGTTCAAGACAACTTACATATATTAATAAAGAATAGGAATATTCCATATAGTGCTGTTCATACTTCAAAATCCTCATTAGAAAAGCTTTTTAAGGGAGATATTAGCTTTGATGAGTGGAAGACTGCTTCAAGCTTTACAATGTCTTTAGATGAGCTTAGAAAGGAGTTTAAAGGGGTTGAAATTGTCAATAGTAGTTTTTATAAGGTCGATATTCCTGTAGGTATTTCGCTGCGTTATCAATTAGGGAATTTTGACAATCCTATTCGAATAAAATATCAATTACAGCCAGAGTTGTATACCACCTTTGCTGATGGTGCTTATTTTACAGCTCTTTACAATGTTCCTTTTCTGCATAACGATTTTGACAATTACAATAAATCTCGTTTGTACAGTATGCATTTTACCAAAGATGTTAGGCTTCCACATGAGATCTTTTTAAATGTCAATGCAGGATATTTCTTCTATAACCGTTATGGTATATGGGCACAGGCTGCAAAATTCTTTATGGAGGAACGATTTAGAGTTGGGGTAGAGTATCGTTATACTCAACGCGGTTTGATTGAACCAGATTTCTCTACTTACAATGGTGGTGATTTTAGATCAATCGTATTGGGGACTTTTAACTATCGAAATGTCAAATACGAATCGGATATCAGTCTTAAGGTCGGTAAATTCTATCGAGGTGATTTTGGATATACCTTAGACTTTACGAGACAAATAAACGAAGTTTATATTGGCTTGTTTCTCAGAAAGTCTGACTTAGGAAATCTTGTAGGATTTCGATTTAGAACCCCTCTTGGGTTTAAAAAGCACTTGAGCCCAAATCGATTTAGAGTACGTACAAGAGAATACTTCAAACTCAAATACAATTACAATACGACAACACCAGCTGCTCTTAACTATGACTTTGGTGAAAAGATATTATCTGATTTATCAGAGTATTATCCATCGACACTTCAATATGGATTAGAAGAGTATTTTACACCTCAAGATCCAACTCTTGGAGATATGATTAGAGGGTTGTTTTAATCTTAGATTATTGCAAGTCTATTAATCAGTCTATTTTATTTATATGACTTGATATATATCAAATAAATACAGTCGTTAATTC
>DAIRFL010000019.1:0-17225 GCA_036795105.1 Flavobacteriaceae bacterium
TTATTAATGGATTCGAATTCTATCGAATCAATTGTTTGATTAAAATTTAAACCTATGAAATCATTTAAAGTGTCTGCTAAGGCAGGACTTAAAAGATTAAAAGTCATAGTGTTGTGGTTGGTGGTAATGAGTGTTAATACAACTGTAGCTCAATTTAACAATTCCATCATCGTAGTAGATTCTCTAACACCAGTCTCTTTAAAAGAGGTTGTGGTCATCGGACAATCTATATCGACCAAAAACATCCTACAACACAAACTTTTATCTGGAGTAGAAAACTATTTAGAATCCATGCCTTCGGTGGGGATGGTTAAAAGAGGGGCCTATGCATGGGAACCAACGATTAACAACATGAATACTGAACGTATTAATGTGACGATCGATGGCATGAAAATATTTGGAGCCTGTACCGATAAGATGGATCCCATTACCTCTTATGTGGAGGTTTCAAATTTAGCCAAGGCTGAAGTGTCTAATGGACAACAAGGATCCTCAATAGGTAATACCATAGGAGGCTCTATGAATTTAGTGATTGACAAAAGTGAGTTGGGAACAGACATTCAAAAGTTGTCCATTGAGAGTGGTTTTGAAACCAATAATCAGCTTAGAATTATCGGGGCAGATGCTTCTGTTGCAAATAATCGCTATTTCTTTGATCTCGATGCCATGCATCGAAAGGCAGACAATTATCGCGCTGGAGGAGGTCGTGAAATAAATTATTCACAGTACAGTAAATACAATGTGTCCTTAAATGGAGGAGTTTACCTTTCTGAGAATAGTTCATTATCTGCATCACTGATATACGATCAGGCGAATGATATTGGCTATCCTGCCTTGCCTATGGATGTGTCTTTAGCAAAAGCGACGATTGCGTCGGTTTCCTACGATCAAAAGAAGATCGGAGCATTTACTAATTGGGAATCAAAGCTCTACTACAATAGTATCACCCATATAATGGATGATTCCAAGAGGCCTGATGTTCCTATTCGTATGGATATGCCTGGAACTTCAGATACCTTTGGAGCCTATTCACAGTTAAATTTATCTCGATCAAAACACAATTTGTCTTTAAAATGGGATGCCTTTTTAAACAATTCCTATGCAGAGATGACCATGTATCCTAACAATTCAAATGAGAAGGCTATGTTTATGCTGACATGGCCAGAGGTGTTGAGTTTGGATACTGGTATATTTATAGGTGACACCTATAAACTAAACAGCGGAAGTCTACAGTTTAATGCGCGAATAAATGCACATCAAAACACCATTCAAAGCGAAGTAGGTTTATCGAGTTTACAGATCTTCTTCCCTGAATTATCCAAGACTCAAAACAGAATTCTATCGAGTCTATCCATGGCCTATCAACTTCGTTCCACCAACTGGGATCACTCATTTGGATTGGGAATTGGATCAAGAGCTCCTTCGGTGTCAGAAGCCTATGGTTTTTACCTCTTTAACAGTTTTGACAATCACGATTATATCGGTAATCCACTATTGGAGAATGAATCTTCTTTGGAAGCTTCTATTTCATCTACATACAGAACTAATAGTTCAAAATTAAAACTCCACGGTTCCTTTTTTCACATGCCCAATTACATTATTGGAAAAGTGGATTCCAGTTTGAGTAAAATGACTTTTGGAGCTGATGGTGTCAAACGCTATGAAAATTTAGATTATGCCCGTCTATATTCTTTAGGTGCTGAATTTGAATTAAAACAGGGAGAAAATTTTAAAACCAAATCGAGTATATCCTATCACAGAGCTATCGATTCAGATGGAGAGAATTTGCCATTTATTGCACCGATAGAATACAATTTTGAAGGGCAATTAAAATTTAGAGGATTTCAATTGATAGCTTCAGTTCATGGGGCCGGAACACAGATTCACTTCAACTCTCAATACGGGGAAGATCAAACTTCATCCTATACTATTCTAAACACCTCTTTGTCGAAAAGAGTTTATATAGGGGCGAATCAACTCCATATTCGATTAGGGGCGGAGAACCTATTGGATACTTATTATACAACCTATTCCGATTGGAATAATATCCCTCGTATGGGAAGAACACTATTTTTAAACCTTTCGTATCAATTGTGATACGTTAAAAACAATAACTATGAAACTAAAATTATACATCAGTATTATACTAGTCGGAATCCTTTTTTCTTGTTCAAAAGATGAGGTTGCACAAGATCCTATGGCAGATTTTAATTTACTAGAAGAAGTGAGTTTTACAAATTACACCATGGAAGTGTATTCGCCTAAAAGCAGATGGGAATTGGGGTACAACAAAATTCTATTTAGAGTAAAGGACAGTTCTGGAAAAATTATTGATAATCCAACCATCAGTTGGACACCAATGATGCATATGATGAGTAAAACCCATTCCTGTCCTGTTTCAGAAGTAAAATCTTCTCTATATCCAAGTATTAAAGGAGGTTTTGTGATTTTTCAAATGCCTTCCAATGAATCAGAGTATTGGGATATAAGCTTTGATTTGACAATTAATGGACAGACTGAACAGGCCACAAAAGAAATCTATGTATATCAAACTCAGGATGAAATGAAAAATGTTACTGTTTTTATGGATGATTCTGAAAACAAGTATATTTTGGCTCTTGTGGAACCTGCCAATCCAAAAATTGCCCTTAATTCTATTGAAATGAAATTTTATGTCATGGCATCAATGACTTCCTTCTTAGTTGTCAACGATGGAAGTATTGGTTTAGATCCAAGAATGCCCTCAATGGATAACCATTCATCTCCTAATAATGAAGATCTATCCTATAATTCGGCAACAGGATCTTATGAAGGAAAACTTTCATTGACCATGAGTGGGTATTGGAAACTCAACTTAATGGCCTATGATGCAGGTGGAACTTTGATAAAAGGTTCTGAAGTGACTGAAGAAAATCCTTCAAGTAATTTGTATTTAGAATTAGAATTCTAATTTTTTAAGGAATCTAAGACCGATTTGGGATATACTTTTCCCAAATGAATAAGTGTATGAATAGTAGAAATGTTGTTTATTTGATGTAAGGGATTGGCCTCGAGAATAAGTATCGAGGCCATCTTTTTTTCAGCAATAGTCCCGTAATCAGCATCTTTTTTTAAGAATTTCGCACCGTTAATTGTCGCTGTTTTTAAAGCCTCTGCAGGACTGAGACCCACTGCTACCATCGCCTTGAGTTCATCGATTAGAGATGGTCCTGGGTACACATAGGAGTTGTAAGCTCCAGCATCTGAACCTGCTAATAGAGAAACTCCTGCCTCATTTAGTGAAGCTGTGAGCTCTCTAAAGAAACGATCTAATTCTTTGCGATCTTCCCTTGCCTGTTGTGTTGAATTCTCAAATCGTTTAATCCTACCTTGATAGGTCTCTTTAAATTCATCACTTAGTTGAGACAAATAGAAATCATCACTGTGATCAAGTTCATCCAAATAACTCAGTGTTTTACCGATGTGAAGTGTTGGAACTACAAAAACCTTATGTTCTTTGAGTTTTGTAAAGGTCAATTGAGCTACTTTACTGTCATAAGAGTTTTGTAATTGTGGAAGTGCGTCCCAAAACCCCAATCGACCTTCTCGGAGCCCAGTTGTTATTTCAGCCTCCTTACTCGAACAACCTTTTAAGACATAATAGAGGTGTTCTATGGCGTCTATTCCGGCATCGACTGTTTGATCGAGTGTCACTGTAAAGGGCATATGTCCGGAGGACACCAATCCTCTAGCTTCAGCATTTTTAATAATTTCTAAATAGTTAGAGGCACTAATTCTGCTATCGTATATTTTTACATAATCGACCCCAATAGATTCTAAACTGTCAAGAGCCTTGTCAATATCCTCTTTAGACTCAATTTCTAGTGATCCAGCCCATGTAGGTTTGGGCCCGTCGAGTTTGGGCCCTGAAGTAAAAATAGTAGGGCCTATTCGAGTTCCATCTTCAATTTCTTTTTGCCATTGTTTTAGTTTACTAGTGAGATCCCCTCCTGCATCTCTAACTGAAGTTATTCCGTTAGCGATATATTGAGATAAAAACCATTCATTATCCTCAACAAGAGCTTCTCCACCTCTAAAGTGAACGTGATTATCCCATAGTCCGGGGATGAGGTATTTATCAGTGGCATCAATGACTGTCTTTGCAGATAAATCAGCTTGTTCAGCAGCTTTAATTGTTACAATTCTGTCTTTATTGATGTAAATATCACTCTTAGTTATTTTTTGAGTTTCTACATCGATTAGAGATCCATTAGCGATAAGGATATCGTAGGCTTGATTTTTACAAGAAAGAAGTCCAATGGATAAAAGACAAAAATAAATGAGTTTTTTCATAGGTTCTAAGGTACTAATAAATTGTTTTTTATACTTTTAAAAGAAAAGAACCCCATGAAAACAACTAGAATTATACTCCTATTAACACTGATATTGAGTTCCTGTATAAACTCCACTGAAGAAGGAGTCGACTATAATGAGTTCGCCTATTTAGAGATTGATATCGTCGAATTACAAGAGGGATATGCTTCTAAAAAGTATACGGTAAAAGAAGTAGTGCAGGCTTATTTGGATCGAATTGAGCAAATTGATGTCAATGGCCCTGGTCTGAATTCTGTTATAGTCACTAATCCTGATGCCCTTGAAATTGCAGCTGCTTTAGACGCTTCGAATGAATCATCTAGAGGTCCTCTTTTTGGAATACCCGTATTATTAAAAGACAATATAGATACCTCGGACAAGATGCCTACTACTGCTGGATCGAGAGCCTTGAAAGATTCTTATCCGCTTCAGGACAGTTATCTCGCAAAGAAACTCAGGGAGTCAGGAGCCGTAATCTTAGGAAAAGCAAACCTCAGCGAATGGGCAAACTTTAGAGGAAATCATTCTTCGAGTGGTTGGAGTGGTTTAGTTGGTCAGACCAAAAATCCCTATGTGCTCACTAGAAACCCATGTGGGTCGAGTTCTGGTTCTGGAGTATCCGTTTCGGCAAACCTTACCGTTTTAGCTATTGGAACAGAAACCAATGGATCGATTGTTTGCCCATCTAATAACAATGGGATCGTCGGTATAAAACCTACCGTAGGTTTGGTGAGTCGCTCAGGCGTCATTCCAATTTCGTTTACTCAAGACACTCCGGGCCCTATGGCCAGAACGGTCAGAGATGCTACAATAGCTCTTGGCGCAATGGTAGGAGTTGATACATTAGATACAAAAACTCTTGAAAGTGAAGGTCACTTCTTATCCGATTATACTCCTTATCTAAACAAGGATGGTTTACAAGGCAAACGAATAGGCTGGTATAAAACTTCCTATGGTGATTTCGATGCCATTGATCAGCTTACCGATAAGATTATAGAAAGGATCAAAGCTGCTGGAGCAGAAGTAATCGAGATTGAATCTATCGCTCCAAGAGGGACAGGTTCTCATTCTTTTCAAGTAATGCTTCACGAATACAAGGACGGATTAAATGATTATTTTGCATCTTTAGGTGAAAAGGCACCCATTAAAAACTTAGAAGAACTCATCGCATTTAACGAGAAGGATTCCATTGAACTCAAATACTTTAATCAGGCTTATTTAAAAATGGCTCAAGAGACAGATGGGATGAATTCTAAAACCTATGAAGAGCATCTGAGTGCACTTGTAGAAGGAAGTCAAAAGCAAGGTATTGATAGAGTGATGGATGAATTAGATCTAGATGCCATCATTGCACCCACTGGTGGTCCAGCTTGGAATACGGATTGGCTTAACGGAGATAATTATCACATCGGAAGTTCCTCATCAGCGGCATGGGCTGGATACCCAAATATCACAGTACCTATGGGGTCTATTCACGGATTGCCTTTAGGAATGTCCTTTTTTGGAAGAGCTTGGTCAGAACCTCAGTTAATTGAGATAGCCTATGCTTTTGAACAGCTTACCCAGGCTCGATTTGCTCCTAGCTTTAGAGCAAATGACAGTGAGTAATTAATGTTTTAAAAGTTTTAGAACTTCTTTTACAGGTAATTCTTGGACTGTAGCTCCATTGGAGGTGGTAGTTTGTGCTGCAAATAAAGAATTGATAATCGCCTCTTCGGTTGCTTCTATGGTCGCTAAGAACAAAGGAGATAATTCTTGGTTTTTTAAGAGGGTAGGACTATAGGTCTCATTGGAATCACTAATAATTTTTGTCGCAGTAGAAACAGCAATCACATAATCACCACTTCCATTAGAGGCAATGCCCCCTGTTTTTGCGAGTCCCATCATAGCTCTTTTTGCCAATCGTTCTAGATTTCTAGCATCTAAAGGAGCATCAGTGATAAGCACCATCATACAAGAGCCATCGACATCTTGTAAAATAGCATCTTTAAAGGCGTATTTACCTAATTCTTTTCCAATTTGTTTACCTTCTATTTGAAGTACTCCTCCGAAATTAGTTTGAACTAATACACCTAGAGTATAGCCGCCTAAACTGGAAGGTAAAACTCTAGAAGCACTTCCTATTCCTCCTTTAAACCCAAAGCAAATAGTTCCAGTTCCAGCACCTACATTTCCTTCTTCGACTCTATTGGTGTTGGCATTTTCAATAGCCCTAAAAACGTCTTTAGGCTGAATGTGAAAACCTCTGATATCATTTAAACGACCGTCGTTGGTTTCTCCAACTACTGGATTGACCGAGCGGATAGTTGGGTTTTGTGCAAGACTATACTCCATCAGTCCTTGTGCTGCCATGGGAACACTAAGTGTATTGGTAAGAATTATCGGGGTTTCAAGAGTTCCTAATTCTTTAACTTGAGAGTAACCCATCAATTTTCCAAAACCATTTCCAATATAAATAGCAGCTGCTAGTTTTTCTTTAAATAGATTTCCCTGGTGGGGGAGAATAGCTGTAACACCAGTTCGAACATTATCTCCTTCTACTTTTGTAAAGTGGCCTACGCTAACTCCTGGAACATCGGTGATCGAATTTAAAGGACCTGTTTTAAGAATCCCAAATGATAGACCATAAGCTCTAGGTCTTAACTTTTGAGCGTGAAGCTGGAAAGCTAGACCTAGAATTATAAGTGCTATTAGCCTTTTCATATTATTCTATTCCTGGTAAATCTTTTGGTCGTTTAGTTTGCCAATGGAATACTGGAGCTTTTTTAGCTACTGGTGCAATTTCATCTAAGTTATCTGCATCGTAAACCACTCCATTTTTAACTACGTATTTTAAACTATTGGTATTGCGAATATTGTCTAGTGGATTTTGATTCATAATTAACAGATCCGCTAATTTTCCATTAGAGATGGAGCCTAGATCATTTTCAAAACCAAGAGCTTTCGCCCCTAAAATAGTTGCGGTTTTTAAAGCATTCATTGGGCTCATCCCACCGCTTGCAATAGACCAAAGTTCCCAGTGGAATCCAAGACCCTGTAGCTGACCGTGAGAACCAACCCCTGCAATTCCTCCTGCTTTAACTAAATCATTCATGAATTCAGCATGCTTAGGAAAGACGTGTTCTTCATCCATAAACCACCCCGGTCTTCTTCTTGACTTAGGAGCAAGCTCATCGTATGGAGTAAAGTATTGCATTTTAGCATCGTGATAGGGGTTTTCTCTTGAATAGAAATAGTTTTCCGCCCAAGGACCTCCATAAGATACTAGAAGTGTAGGTGTAATAGCCATCTGAGATTCAGCTGCAGTTTTTACGACATCTTTGTAGATTGGGTGGATTGGTAAACTGTGCTCATGACCAGGATAACCATCAATCATATTTTTCATATTGTGCTTAAAGTCCAATCCTCCTTCAGTAGTTGGAAGTAATCCCAATTCTTTTGAAGCCATAATCACCCACTGACGCTGTTGACGATTTCCAACTAAGTACATTTTGATGTACTTGGTGTGATAATAATCCGAATATTGCTTGAGCACATCCCTTGCGTGATCTAAACTTTCAATTTTATACTGCCAATATCCAACTCCAGGCCCAGTTGAATAGACTCTAGGTCCGTGAATCATTCCAGCCTCAACCATATCAGAATAAGTGAGGACATCGGTAGTGGCTGTTTGTGGGTCTCTAGTAGTAGTGACACCATAAGCTAAATTGGCCGAGTAAATCCACACCTGATTTTTGTGTAAGCCCCAATTTGGCCACATATGTGCGTGGGTATCCACGAAACCAGGAGTAATTGTACTACCAGTTACATCAACTATTTTAGTTCCCTGAGGAACTTCTATACTACCCGAAGCACCTACCGCTTCAATTCTGTTATTTTTTATCAGTAGATCTCCATTTTCAATAACTTGATCGTTTTCCATGGTGATGATACGACCACCTTTTAAGAGGGTATATCCCTTAGGAGTCGCTCTTTGATACATTAGTTTAACTACGTATTCATCAGCTTTAAATGTGGGCTCTTTCTTCTTGTCTTTTTTGCTTTTTTCTTCCTTCTTATCCTTCTCCTTTTTAGCTAATTCTTTTTCGTTCTTTTTAGCTAGTTCCAAAGAATCTTTAAACTGTTGATGTCGATCAAAATTAAAACTAAAATAACTAGCTCCTAAAGACCAATTGACTTGTTTGCTGTTAGAAGACCAATGAGGAAATTCTCCTCCCATTACCGTAAGCTTGTCAGATGGAAATGCCGCCTTATCGGCTTTAGCTACTGAAAAGGAGGCCGCTTTTCCAATTTGAGGAATAATTACTGAATAAATATCGTTATTGATCTTTGCTAACGCCTTGGTTCCATCTGGAGAAATTTTAATTTCAGAGGGTCTAGAGGCAGTATTATTTTCACGTTCATTTTCCGCTTGAGGTAAAAGTGATACCGAATGCTCCTTTTCAAACACTATATTGGAACCATAGGTTTTAATTCCTGTGAGTTTAAGATGTGATTTTTCATCAGTACCATCCCATCTAATTGAGATCAATCCCTTTGAACCATGGTTGAGATACACCCTGTCGTTTGTCTTTGTAAAGTGAATATTGTCTCTTCCTTTAGCCTCATCGATGATATGAACACTTCCACCACTTGCATCAATCCACGCAAGATTTTCAAAAGACCTACTCGACATCATGCCAATAGACTGGTCTTGTGTATATGCAGAGCCTTTAACAAAAGCAATTCTGTTCGATTGATAAGACCAAGCAGGATCAAAGTAAAATCCAGGTTCAGAGGTCAATTTTTTTATCTTCCAATTCTTCTTGCCAAAATCAACTCGATACAAGTGTCCTCCTCCTTGTTTCCAAGTGGTAAACACTAAGGCCTTTCCATCAGGAGACCATTCTGGCATAGCTTCTACAAAATTGTTTTGAGTGATACGTCTAGGAATACTATCAGCAAAGTTCATGACGTATAAACGGTTGAGTGCTGTAAATGCCAATTGGGTTCCGTCTGGTGATGCAACCGCATCTCTAATCTGAGTAATCTGAGCCTTTTCACTGTCCTCGATAGGATAACTAAAATCTAATTGCGGACCTAAATCTAATTCAACATCCACCTCAAAAGGAATTTCAGTAGCGGTATTGGTTTCAATAGCTATAGAATAGATTTTTCCTCCATAGGATGCGATAAGGTTTTTGCTATCTGGAGTAAAAGACATAGCAGGTAATACACCAAGTGGAGCGATTGATTCTTGTTCATCTCTTTGAACAGGATAAGCTAACCACCGTTCATTTCCAGTTTTTAAATCTCTTAAAACCAGCCCTGTTTTTTCTTCAAAACGCGATCCGTAAACCAACCATTTACCATCATTTGAAAGTGTGGGAGTAAATGAAGATCCATATCGATTACTTATTGTAAAGGTACTTCCATCTTCTCGATCAAAGCTCAAAATACGATACTGTGGTAATTGCGCATTGTAATTCCAAGCAGAAGTTCTTCTTGAAAAATAAATAGTTTTTCCATCGGCACTAAATGCTGGATCAATGGTTTTCAAATTCTTAGGCTCTTTAATTAACTGAGCACCACTACCACCGTCTTTATGGTATAGGTAGGGTTTGATATTTCTTCTCCCATGAGTTCCCACGATATAATCTCCGTCAGGACTCCAATCTGCTGAAAAATAATGTTGATTATTGCTTTTAGTGAGTTGCATATCATCCTCCTCTGATCCTAACTCTTTAATCCAGATATTATCCGAACCACTTTTGTCTGATATATAGACAATCGATTTTCCGTCAGGGCTGTATCTAGGGTGCACATCATAGGGCATGCCAGAAGTTATTCTAGTCGCTTTTCCTCCACTGATTGGCATTTCATAGAGGTCACCCATCATATCAAAGACAATTTTTTGACCATTGGGACTTACATCTAAAGATATCCAAGTTCCTTCATCAGTAGTAAAGGAAATGGTTCTTTCTGGTTCTAGGGGTAATTCTTTAGTGGCCTTTTTAAGACTGTCACTGGCTATAGAATCTTTTTCTTGAGCAAAAGAACTAGAGGTGAATATTAGTAATGCAATTACAAAAGTTGATAAATACAAGAGCTTTTTCATAATAGGGGTTTTAAAAAGAGGAAAAAAGATACAAATAAAAATGTTAAAGCCGTTCACATAGAATAGCAATCATCGTTTGGATACCTTCTCTAAAATTGCCCAAACGAATATTCTCATTTGGACTGTGTTGGTTGTTATCTCGATTCACCGTTGGAACGGTAACAGCTGGAATATTCAAAGTGTTGACAAATGGAGAAATTGGAATAGAACCCCCACTCATTCGTATGAGGATGGGATCTTGTTTAAAGGCGCGTTTAAGAGCTGATCGAAGCCATAAGCCAACAGGCGCATCAAAATCGGTTCTAAAGGATTGATAAGAAATTTCATGGGTAAGCGTTGCGATATTTTCATGATTTAAACGCTCTTCTTTGGTGGGTTCTCGATCTAATACCAAAAAACCTTGATGTTCTATGTGATTGTGAATGAGTTGAATTAATCGATTGGGATCAGAATCCAATACGAGTCGAAGATCGATTTCAGCTCTTGCCCAGGCAGGAATAATAGTTCTTACTTTTTCGTTAATCCATCCCGATTGCATCCCTCGAATGTTTAAAGAAGGGTATTGAATAGCCTCCTGATAATAACTCCCAACTTTGTCAATGGTCGCTATTTGAAGGCGTTCTCTTATATGTTTTTCATCATCTGGGACATCTTTTAAGAGTTTTTCAGTTTGGGAATCGATACTAATTCCATCGTAATAGCCTTTGATACTCACTCTGCCATCGTCGTTTTTCATCGATGCTAAAAGTTTGGCGAGTTTTAAAGCAGGATTTGGAGCATAATTCCCAAAATGCCCCGAATGTTGAGGAACAATTGGACCATAGGTTGTGAGTTGAATCGTTGCAATTCCTCTAGCACCAAAAGTTAGTGTTGGTCTATTGGTGATATGTCTAGGTCCATCAAAAATGATGAGCTGATCGGATTTTAAGAGCTCTTTGTTTTTAAGAACCGCTTCTGGCAGTCTAGGCGAACCCATTTCTTCTTCAAAATCCATGATGACTTTTATATTAAAATTGGGAGATATCCCTTTACTAGCAATAGCATCTAAGGCTGCTAAAAACATAGCAGCAGGTCCTTTTGCATCAGAAGCTGATCGAGCAAACACCCTCCAATTATCATCGTAATTTTCAATTTGATTCCAGTCTATTGCTTCCCACGCTCCCGCTGCGTTTTGTTTTTTTAGAGTAGGGGTATAGGGATCTTTTTGAAACCATCTAGAAGGATCTACAGGCTGTCCGTCTATCTGAAGGTAAATCAGTACAGTCTTTTTGGCTCCTTTGTGATTGCGCTCTGCCAAAAGGAGTGGAGCCGCAGTGGTATTAATTCGTTGGAGACTAAATCCTCGTTGTTCAAAAGCAGATTCACACCATTGAACATTTTTTTCAATTTCATCAGGATGGTTAGCATCGTTTGGAATACTTAAGATTTCCTGGAGCATATCAAAAGAATTCTGAGTATAGATTTTTGCTAAATGCTGAATTGATTTACTGGAAAGTTGTTGCGCTTGAATGCTGTAAGACAAACACATAAATACAATTAATAGGATTCTCATAGGATTAAATTTTACTAAATGTAGAAAATATCAATGATATGTTTTAGTGGATTTGTAACTTTAAAAGAAAAAAACCATGAAGCTTTGGTCTCCCTCTAATGATGAAATTGCACAATCTAATATAACTGCATATCAGTCTTTTTTAAAGGAACATCATCAGTTGGAATTTGAGAATTACGACGATTTACACCGATGGTCAATTACCCATATTGGTAGTTTTTGGTCTTCTATTGCTGAATTTTTTGAGGTTGATCTCAGTTCTGATTTCTTGCCTTATAAACCAGGGATGCCTTTTTATAACACGAAGTGGTTTGAGGGATCAAAACTTAATTATACGAAGTATTTATTTAAAAAAGCATCTGATCAACGAGCCGCTATTTGCTATCAATCAGAGGATGGTGTACTAAAAGAACTTTCTTGGAACCAATTAAAAACTGCGGTTAGCCAACTTCAAAAAAGATTGTTGAGTATAGGGATTAAAAAGGGGGATACTGTTGCTGCCTATGCACTAAATACTCCTGAAACCATTGTAGCGTTCTTGGCATCTAATGCTTTAGGAGCTATTTGGTCTTCTTGTTCTCCAGATTTTGGAGTTCAGTCTGTAGTGGATCGATTTAAACAAATTGAACCCAAATTACTATTTGCTCACAATAGTTACCAATATCATGGAAAGCACTATGACCTTTCAGAAAAGGTATCAGACATTAAGAAGGAGTTGACGAGTTTAAAAGCAGTTGTAGAATTAAATGAAGAACTCTGTTATGTTGAAGACTCCTCTAGTGAACTCATTTTTGAGGAGCTCGATTTTGATCACCCTATATGGGTGCTTTATTCTTCTGGTACCACTGGAACACCAAAGGCAATTACACATAGTTGTGGGGGGATTTTACTAGAACATTTAAAAGCTTTAGCGCTTCATCAAAACCTCAAAGAGGGAGAGCGATACTTTTGGTATTCAACTACCGGTTGGATGATGTGGAATTACGCTCTTTCATCCCTTTTATGTGGAGCTACCCTCTGTCTTTATAACGGTTCTGCAACCTATCCTAAAGTGAGTAGTTTATGGGAGTTTGCACAAAATGCAACAATCAATCACTTCGGAGGTGGGGCTGCTTATTTTATTCATTGTATGCAGAAAAATGCATTAGAATCAATTGATTTGTCCACGCTAAAAACAATTGGATCTACTGGTTCCCCACTTTCATCACAAGCATTTGATTGGTACTTTAAACAATTGCCAAAGGTGCAAATGGTATCCCTGAGCGGAGGTACTGATGTCTGTACCGCATTTGTCGGTGGCTGTCCGACAAAAGCAGTTTATTCTGGAGAAATTCAATGTGCAAGTCTCGGAGTCGATTTAAAAGCATTTGATGAAACAGGAACCGAAGTTGCTGATGCCCTCGGAGAACTCATCGTTGCGAAACCCATGCCCTCGATGCCGATCTACTTTTGGAACGATTATCAGTATAAGCGCTATAAGAGCAGTTATTTTGAAAAGTTTGAAGGAGTTTGGTGTCACGGGGACTATATCCGTATAACCCCTAGAAATGGGATTGTTATCTATGGAAGATCTGACGCTACGCTTAATAAAAATGGAGTCCGAATTGGGACTGCAGAAATTTACAATAGCCTCGATGAGATGAGTGAGTTAGACGATGCACTCATTGTCAATATAGAACGAGAAGACGGAAGTTCGTTTATGCCACTTTTTGTCGCTCTTAAAAGTGAGCTAAGTGAGTCTATTAAATCAGCAATAAAAAAACAACTCAAAGAGAAGTGTTCTCCCAGACACCTCCCTGACGAAATCATAAGGGTTGCACAAATACCTTACACCATTAGTGGGAAAAAAATGGAGGTTCCTGTCAAGAAAATTTTAATGGGTATTCCCAAGCAAAAAGCGGCTACAGTAGATGCGATGAAAAATCCCAGTTCCCTCGATGATTTTGAATCATATTATCTGAATTCACTATCTTAGATTGTGATAGATATAACATTTATTGCTCTAAATCATAACATTTATCATATTTATCAGTTTTAATAAGGGCTACATTTGAATAGAAATTGAGATTATGAACGATATTAGTCAAGCTTTTGAACTACTTGCAGTAGGAATGATTACGGTTTTTACCATTTTAACGATGGTATTTTTTTTAGGTCGTTTTATCATCTTTATCGTCAATCGATACCTACCCGAAACAACTCCTTTAGTAGCGAGAGAATCAGTTCCATCCAATCCTTCAATTTCAAACAAACATATCGCCGTACTCACTTCAGTAGTACACAAGGTGACTATGGGAAAGGGACATCTTTCTCATATTGAAAAATTCAAAAAATAAACAAACATGCAACAAGTAAAATTTTCTCTGGTTTATAGGGATATGTGGCAGTCTTCAGGCAAGTATCTGCCAAGAGTAGATCAATTAGTAAAGGTGGCTCCCCATATAATTGATATGGGATGTTTTTCAAGAGTTGAAACCAATGGAGGAGGTTTTGAACAAATCAATTTACTTTTTGGAGAAAACCCCAATAAAGCGGTAAGAGAATGGACACAACCATTCAACGATGCTGGTATACAAACCCATATGTTAGATCGCTCTTTAAACGGACTTCGAATGAGCCCAGTTCCATCGGATGTCAGAAGACTGATGTACAAGGTTAAAAAAGCACAGGGAACTGATATTACAAGACCATTTTGTGGATTAAACGACCCTCGAAATATTTTGGATTCTATCAAATATGCCAAAGAAGCAGGTATGATTGCTCAAGCGGCATTGAGTTTGACCTATTCGAAGATTCATACAGTGGAATTTTATGTTGATTTAGCGGATCAATTGATCAAGGGAGGAGCCGATGAAATATGCTTAAAAGATATGGCGGGAATCGGTCGTCCAGTATCCCTGGGAAAAATAGTGTCGGGAATTAAAAAATTACACCCCAACATTCCATTACAATACCATTCTCACTCAGGTCCTGGATTTGCTATGGCTTCAATTTTAGAGGTTTGTAAGGCAGGTGTTGAATATGTAGATGTCGCTATGGAACCTCTTTCTTGGGGAACAGGTCACGTTGATTTAATAGCCGTTCACGCCATGTTGAAGGATGCTGGATTTGATGTTCCAGACATCAATATGAAGGCTTATATGAAGGTGAGAAGACTTACTCAGAGTTTTATTGATGACTTTTTAGGGTATTATATCAATCCTCAAAATCGCTTGATGAATTCCCTTCTTATTGGTCCGGGACTACCTGGAGGTATGATGGGCTCTTTGATGGCCGACTTAGCAAGTAATCTTGAGAGTATCAATAAGTGGAAAAAGAAAAACAATCAAGAAGAACTCACTCAGGGAGAACTCTTAGTCAAATTATTTGATGAGGTTGAGTATATCTGGCCATTAGTTGGATATCCACCTCTGGTAACTCCTTACAGTCAATATGTAAAAAACCTAGCCATGATGAATGTGATGGCCCTGGAAAAAGGAAAAGAACGATGGGGTTTAATTGCTGATAATATCTGGGATATGCTCATGGGTAGAGGCGGAAAATTACCAGGCCCATTAGCTCCTGAACTTCAAGAATTAGCTAAGAAAAACGGCAAAGAACCCTTTACTGATAAACCTCAAAGTCTCTATGCAGATGAACTGGAGGTATTTATTAAGGAAATGGAAGACAATGGATGGGACAGAGGAGAAGACGATGAAGAACTCTTCGAACTCGCGATGCATCCCCCTCAATACAGAGCCTATAAATCAGGAGAAGCTAAAAAAGCATTCGAAGAAGATTTGGCCATTAAGCGCAAAGAAGGAGCAGGGCTTTTAGAAGGAACTGAACCAAAAACAGGCTCCGCAACTACTGTGCAACCAGAAACACTTTATGTCGATGTTCAAGGAGAGCAATACAAGGTGTCGGTCTCCTATGAAGCACCTAATGGATCAACAGCAGCTCCTGCTGAAGCAATTAAATCAGAGTCAAAACCAGTAGCAGTAGCCGCTGCTGATCAGCAAGAAGTACTGTCTCCATTGGAAGGTAAGTTTTACCTCACAATGGACAACTCTGAAACCCCTATTAAGGTTGGAGATACGATAGCTGAAGGAGATCTCATCGGTTATGTAGAAGCGATGAAAACCTATAATGCCATCCGATCTGAAGCTTCGGGAACGGTTGTTGAAATAACACTCACTGAGGGCTCCGATGTCGATGAAGACGATGTATTAGTAATCCTATCCTAGGTATGGAGATTTTTAAGACCTTATTTGAAATGACCGCCTTCGAGGAGCTATTCAATACTCCAGGTCATCTTCTCATGCTATTAATCGGAGGTTTTTTACTCTATTTGGGAATTGTAAAGCGCTATGAGCCACTGCTTTTATTACCTATAGCTTTTGGAGTTATATTGGCTAATTTACCAGGCGGAGAAATGGCTGTGGTCCCCGTAGAAATGATTCAGGTCGATGAACATCGCTATATGAACCTGCTCGAAATTGCCTATGAATACGGCATTATGAATTACCTCTATTACGCCCTGTTGAAAACAGGCTTTTTGCCGCCATTAATCTTTATGGGAATAGGTGCCTTGACCGATTTTGGTCCCATGCTCAGAAATTTGCGATTAGCCTTTTTTGGAGCTGCAGCTCAATTGGGAATTTTTATCGTATTGATTTCTGCAATTTTAATAGGATTCACCACAAAAGAAGCAGCTTCTCTTGGAATTATTGGAGGAGCAGATGGTCCTACGGCCATCTATACAACTATTAAATTAGCACCACACTTACTCGGTCCTATTGCGATTGCAGCTTATTCCTATATGGCTTTGGTACCGGTGATTATTCCCTTTGTTGCAAAACTTACTTGCTCTAAAAAAGAGTTGTCTATCAATATGAAAAAGATGGATATCAAGTATCCTGCTAAATACAAAATCAAAAACCTGCAAGCTGTTAAAATTATTTTCCCAGTTGTTTTAGGAATCGTGATCAGTGTATTTGTTCCATCCTCAACACCACTATTGGGAATGTTGCTTTTTGGGAATCTACTCAAGGAAATAGGCGCTGCAGTTGGACGATTAACCGATGCAGCTACAGGAACAATTTTAAATACCTCAACCATTTTCCTTGGATTGACTGTAGGGGCTACCATGACTTCAGAAGTATTTTTAAAATGGGATACTATTTTAATTGTTGTTGGAGGTTTTATAGCTTTTGCTATTTCTATTTTTGGAGGTATTCTGGC
>DAIRFL010000224.1:0-3064 GCA_036795105.1 Flavobacteriaceae bacterium
TCTGATCTAGAACCGTAGCAGAGTTACTTTCATGTTAAATAGTTCATGTTAATGCACATTAACGTTACCTATTCGAGTAGAGATAAGAAGTTAGCTTTCCTCTTTTGACTACGATATATCATGCAAGCGAATAGCGCTCACTTCAGCAGCAAATTTAAAATAATTAAAGGGTTGTAAATCTCTGTCAAGACAGTTGGGTGACGTCAACATGTTGGAGATATACAAGATGAAAACTAAGCTGCCTCATATTGGTATTTTTTGGGTCTACAAGTCGACTGTACTTGCTAAAGCAATGCCTTTGAATAGTACAGAGCCTGATAGCCTTTCACTCTATGACAGTGACTTTAGCCATTTAGTAGAGTGGGAAGAGCATAGAATATACCTTCCGTGTTTTCCTGAGCTCATTGCTGTTGAATATCAAGAAGTCAGCAGGGGTAGAGTAATCTACTCTGGAAACTCAAAGTTCTTTAAAATATATGCAGACAGAAAAGTGGTACAGAGCGTTGAGCTTCAAACCTTGGTATGTGATAAATTTAATCTAATACCGAGTCAATGCACTTGGAAGCTAGACAAGCATTACCGTATCTTTAGTTCATAAAAAGCTTACGAAAAAGTTAAAAAGTCGCTTTGTAAAGAATACGCAAGCAAATCATAAGGACATGACGTTGAATATATTTGAAGTAATAAACAATAGTATTTCTGACTTTGTAGAAAATCAAGAAAATAAAGCGCTCAAGAGAGGTACAGGCTCTTATTCGATACCGTTTAGAGGCTCTATCTTCGGGGAAATCGAGACAGCAAAAGTATTAAGTAAGCTCAATGCCGAATCAGTTGATGTAATTTGGTTAGGCTCAAATCCTAATGTTCCTGAATCTCTCGACGCTATTTTGTCTCCTTCCTCCCCTTCCCACTACGAGGGTTTTGTGCAACAAGCCATGAACGACAATTTCAGCGAAGCGTACAAAAATAGCGAAGGTGCGAATGTCCCATTGTGGGATCCTATTAACAAGCCAAACAACAAGTGGCAATTCTACTCAGAGATATTCAACAAGCGGTTTGGTGAACACAAAACGCTCATGGCTAACATAGTGCTGTGGGGAAGTAAGGATTTTAAAAGCTTCACTTCTCAGTTGGCTAAATACGATAAAGCGCTTTTAGAGAGAGCTATTCAGTTTTCTTACGAGCTGAACAATCAGATAATCGAGTACTTCAAGCCAAAAGTTGTTCTTGTTCCCAAGAGCTCTAATAGCCCATCATCAAAGAATTGGCTACTACACTCTTCAAACTTAACAGACATACAGCATCACGAAGTGAGAGGTAAAGTAACGTTCAAGTTTTCAGTAGGTAGCCTGCAAAAAGGCGATTTTAAAACAACTGTAATATCAGCCCCCCACCCTTCATACACACCAAGAATTGGTCGTGAATTTAGAGAGTCTGCGCAAAACGCTATCTTCACAGTATTACAAAATTGCTGATACTTATTAATCTACTTCATAAACAAAAACTAATTTTGCATTTGTTAGCATCTTTAGTTGATGAGTTTATCGCACGAGAGTTACATGATAGAACTTAAGATTTTGGGATCCTTTATTACCGCTAGTGCAACTATTTTAGTAGCCTTAGCAACATATATATGGAAAATTCAGAGAGAAAAAAAAGAAAGTAATCGAACAATAATTTATTTACTCCTTGAGTTACGCAATGTATTTATCAATTCAGTAATTAATACAGATCGCGCGATTGACGGTTACTTGAAGCTGTATTTAGAGAAATTGAATGACCAAGCATTCTCGCCTAAAGATAAATCAGCATTCGAAGCAGAGCTACGAATTGCCCTTGAGAAAGCATTTAATTCGTTAATCATTGATATGAAGGAAGAACTGCGAGTAGATTTCTCCTCTCAGTTTGACAGCGCTATTTTAGAGCTTTCAAAACATGACCCAATACTTGCTTACCGATTGCAGAAAAACATAAAAATTGAAAAAACTTTCGAGGTAATAGAGAATCATCTAACGAGGACCAAAGATTGGGTCGATAACACTAACGAAGAAAATTTGCCTTCTTTTGAGAGTATTTCGCGAAGGTTAGAATCTAAATTGGTTGAAAAACTAGCTGGAGATCTTGAACAAGATATTCTCACCGTTGCTAGTAGTGATTCATTTTTAACTAAATTAAAATGCAAAAGGATCATTAGCAATAAGAACATAAATAGCATTTACGATTTTAGCGAGATCGGTCCCTATTTGGATGAATCTTTAATTACGGTCTTCGAAAACAGTAGTCAGAATATTTAAGACAACAAGGACGTTTATGTGTGTGATTCATAGAGATCGTTTCAAAATAATACGACTCTAAGAACAAAGAAATTAGACAGCGACTCAAGTGGATTGAGCTTTACGAAGAAACTAAAAATGCAGGTCTGGTTTGCCGCAGGTGTGGTATATCCAGACCCACTCTTCGTAAATGGTTAAAACGATATAAAGAAAATGGTCTAGACGGTCTTCAGGACGTTTCTAAACGCCCTCATACCTCGCCAAATACTAAAATAAACCATCAGATAGAGGAATGGATTCTAAGCCTGAGAAAAGACAGGAAGCTTGGTGCGCGGAGAATCCAAAATGAACTTCTTCGCGAGCATAGTGTTCAATCATCGCTTGCTTCCATACATAAGGTGCTGACCAGACATGACGTTAAACCAATAGTATTTCAACGGAAGAAAAAAGACTTCATCCGTTACCAAAGACCCATTCCAGGTGATCGAGTGCAGATGGATACATGCAAAATCGCTCCTGGAATTTACCAATATACTGCTATTGATGACTGCTCTAGATATCGCGTACTGGATGTGTTTAACCGGAGGTCGGCAGCAAACACCCTTATTTTTATCGATAAGGTAATCGAGGAAATGCCATTTCCAATACAGCGAATACAAACCGACCGTGGTACAGAATTCTTCGCAGAGAAAGTTCAGCGAAAGCTGATGGATTATGGCATCAAATTTCGTCCTAACAAGCCTGGTTCTCCTCACCTGAATGGTAAGGTTGAAAGCAAAGAACCGACAAAG
>DAIRFL010000020.1:0-340 GCA_036795105.1 Flavobacteriaceae bacterium
AAGTGAAATTGAATAAAGCTCTTGTCAATTTCGTGATTAAACTGTTTATTTTCAGATGAATTATTCGAAAATCTCAAGAGGTAAACCTCCTTGTCAATAAGGGTTTTATCGACTGAACCTTGTGCGTTATTTTTGTCCTCCATTAGAATTGTTTTAGGATTAGAAGCTCATTTAATTCTTTCAAATCCAATTTTATAAAGTTCGAAAGCACAGTAAAATTAGTCATTTTCAAGAAAATATCGCTAAAAAGCCCAAAAATATCACATATCGACACAAAAAGTACTTTCAGCGTTATTTATGTAGGATAAAGCCCGTTAAATTTGTCCCTTGTCTAGAGATG
>DAIRFL010000020.1:350-17137 GCA_036795105.1 Flavobacteriaceae bacterium
AAAATTTCAAAGCTTTTCCTGCATTGGGCTTAATTAAATTATGGCCGATGTTACAATTAGAGGGAAGTTTAGCTTGAATCCAGATCAAGTTATCGACCTACTAGCTGCAGCAAAAAAAATGCATACCGATGGTCTTCTAGTAATCTCCACCTGTAATAGAACGGAACTTTTTGGATTTGCTGAACACCCTTTTCAGTTGATCAATTTACTCTGTTCTCACTCCAATGGAACTGTAGAAGAGTTTAGAGATGTGGCTTATGTTCACAAAAATCAAGAGGCAATTTCACATCTTTTTAAAGTGGGAACGGGATTGGATTCTCAGATATTAGGTGATTTTGAAATTATCGCTCAATTAAAAACGGCCTTTGCTCAATCCAAAAAAGTCGGATTGGCAAACCCATTTCTTGAACGACTGTGTAATTCGGTAATTCAAGCGAGTAAACGAATTAAGACGGAGACAGAGATCTCTTCTGGAGCGACCTCCGTTTCTTTTGCTTCTGTTCAATACATCCTCAACAATGTCGAAGACATTTCTAACAAGAGCTTGTTGTTGTTCGGTACTGGTAAAATAGGAAGAAACACCTGTGAGAATCTTATTAAGCACACCGACAATTCACATATAACACTGATCAATAGAACAAAGGACAAGGCTGAGAAAATTGCCGGAAAGTTTAATCTCATCGTTAAAGATTACGGGGATTTATCTGCAGAAATTAGAAATACCGATGTACTGATAGTAGCTACGGGAGCAAATCGTCCAACGATATCAAAGGCATTGATCTACAACAAAAAGCCATTATTGATATTGGATTTATCCATTCCAAGAAATGTGGATGAAAATGTAACTCAGTGTGAAGGAGTGAGTTTGGTTCATTTGGATGAGCTTTCTCAAATTACAGACCAAACACTCAACGATCGAAAAAAACAATTACCTCGTGCTGAACAAATAATAGAGGAAGTCAAGCAAGAATTTAATCAGTGGTTAGAAACCAGAAGGTACGCACCTGTGATCAAGGCTTTGAAAGACAAACTGATTTTAATGCAAGAAGAGGAATTGGATTTCCACACCAAGAAGAACAACAATGCAAAGGTCGATGAGGCCAAAGAGATCTCTGATCGAATTATTCAAAAAATTACCAAGCATTTCGCTGAGCATTTTAAGGATTCTGACACCAACCCTTCTCAATCACTTGAGGTAATTACAAAGGTGTTTCAACTTAAGCAAACCACCCATGACTAGTCCCATACGAATTGGCACTCGCAAAAGTAAATTAGCACTTTGGCAGGCCTATAAAGTAAAATACCTATTAGAGGAATTAGGTCATGAGTGTGAGCTCATCCCTATTGAATCTCAGGGAGATATTAAATTAGACAGGCCCTTGTACGAGCTTGGAATAACAGGAGTATTTACCAAGACTCTTGATATTGCTCTTATTGAGAATCGTATTGAAATTGCAGTTCATTCAATGAAAGATGTACCTACGCAACTTGCTAATGGTCTCTGTAAACTCGCTGTACTTAAAAGAGGTCAAACTAAAGATGTCCTTGTTCACAAGGGGATTGATTTAAGCCAAGAGAATTTAACAATTGCGACCAGTAGTCTAAGAAGAAAGGCACAGTGGTTAGCAAAACATCCAACACATACTATTGTTGACATTCGTGGAAATGTTCAGACACGACTACAGAAGTTAGAAGACAATAATTGGGATGGAGCTATTTTTGCAAAGGTTGGATTAGAACGTTTGGAATTGCTTCCAGATAATGCAATTGAATTGGATTGGATGATACCAGCTCCTGCTCAGGGAGCAATTATGGTTTTAGGAAATGAATCCAACAGGGAGGTGGTCAATATTCTAAAAAAGATCAATGATGCTGAAACTGATCGCTGTACTTCTGTAGAGCGCAGTTTTTTAAGAACTCTTGAAGGAGGCTGTACTGCTCCAATTGGTGCAATTGCTCATATTGAAAAGGACTCATTACACCTCAAGGGCTGTGTTCACGATATCGATGGGACTTCTCCCTTTGTTATTGAAGATCAGATGCCACTCAGCGCAACCTATGATTTAGGAAAAAAAGCAGCCATTGATCTACTGTCTAAAGGAGCAGATCAACTGATGGCAAAAATCAAAGAAAGCAACTCATGAGTGATTTAAAATTACTTTCGACGCGACTTCTTTCTAAGCAGGAACAGAGTCAGTTAGAGGAGTTGGGATATCAGGTAGACCAACTAGCTTCTATCGATGTGGAGCTTATCGATTTTGAGATGCCTGAGGAATTAAGCGATCTTGTTTTTACTTCTCAGAACGCCATCAGATCATTTGTAAACCACCCCAGAAGCAAGTCGTTAGAGCTCGTTAAACTAAAGGCCTATTGCGTTGGAGAACGAACTGCAAATCTGGCTAAAGAATCTGGATTTAAAGTTCCATATTGGGCAAATAATTCAGAAGAATTAGCTCAGATGATTAAAGAAAATGATTCCGATAAATCACTGGTTTACTTTTCAGGATCTATATCCATGCGCGCATTGATAGAAGGCTTAAAAAGTGATGAGATCCCCTATCATGAGGTAGTGGTGTATAACACCACAGAGACCCAACCTATATTGACAAAAGAATACGATATGATCTTGTTTTTCTCCCCTAGTGGAGTGAGATCAATCTGTGCGAATAACGATATTTCAAAAGCGGTAAAGGTATGTATAGGACCGACTACTGCAGGAGAATTCAAAACTGAAAACAACTTATTAATCGCTGAATATCCGCCTAGTTTTAATCATATGATTCAGGCCATTAAACAGTATAAGAACTAAGAGATGACATTAAAGAACGATTTATTTTTAAGAGCCTTAAAAGGAGAAAGCGTAGAACGTCCACCTGTGTGGATGATGAGGCAGGCAGGAAGATACCTCCCAGAGTTTATGGAAATCAGAGAAAAGTACGATTTCTTTACGAGGTGTAGAACTCCAGAATTGGCTTCTGAAATCACAGTTCAACCAATCCGTCGTTATGGAATGGATGCCGCTATTTTGTTTTCGGACATTCTAGTCATACCTCAGGCAATGAACATTGAGGTTCAGATGAAACCTAATTTTGGGCCTTATTTACCGAATCCAATTCGAAGCCAAAAAGATGTTGACGCTGTTGTTGTTCCCGATGTACACGAGGAACTAGGATATGTGATGGAGGCGATCAAACACACCAAGGAACTTTTAAACGATGAGGTTCCCCTAATTGGTTTTGCAGGTTCTCCTTGGACTATTTTGTGTTATTGTGTTCAGGGACAAGGATCAAAGAATTTTGATATCGCAAAGTCCTTTTGTTTTTCTCAGCCCCTAGCAGCCCATGCATTACTTCAGAAAATAACCGATACTACCATTGCGTATCTCAAGGCAAAAGTTGAGGCAGGGGTAGATGCTGTACAAATCTTTGACTCTTGGGGAGGGATGTTAGCTCCTGAAGATTATTCCGAGTTTTCTTGGAAGTATATTCAACAAATCATCGACGCTTTAAAAGACAGTGTTCCGGTTATCGCCTTTGGAAAAGGATGTTGGTTTGCACTTCCTGAAATGGCCAAGTCTGGTGCTGCTGCTCTTGGAGTAGATTGGACTTGTTCCGCTAAAAACGCCCGTTATTTAACAGGAGGTCAAATCACCCTTCAAGGGAATTTTGATCCCGCTCGATTATTGTCACCACCTGCTGAAATTACCAGACGTGTACATCAAATGATCGATGAGTTTGGAAAAGATCGCTATATCGCAAACCTCGGTCATGGGATACTTCCAAATATTCCATTGGAAAATGCAGAGGCATTTATCAATGCTGTAAAAACCTATAAAGCCTCGTAATGAGAGAACAGTTTTACAACTATATTCAAAATTTACAAGATCGCATCTGTGCTGGTCTTGAAGTGGTAGATGGAGCAGCCACTTTTCAAGAAGATCTTTGGCAGCGCCCTGGAGGTGGAGGAGGAAGAACACGTGTCATTGAAAATGGAGCTGTCTTCGAAAAAGGAGGGGTCAATATTTCTGCAGTTCACGGGAAACTTCCTGAGGCAATGCAGGTTTATCTCAAGGTAGAAGATGCTGATTTTTTCGCTTGTGGGCTTTCTTTAGTTCTGCACCCAAAGAACCCAATGGTCCCTACTACTCATGCCAATTGGAGATACTTCGAGCTCTACGACAAAGATGGAAACATCACCAAGTCTTGGTTTGGAGGAGGTCAGGATTTAACACCTTACTATCTCTTCGAAGAAGATGCTAGACATTTTCATCAGGTTTGTAAAACAGCCTGTGACAAACACTCCAAGGATTTTTATCCAGCTTATAAAAAGCGCTGTGATGAGTATTTTTGGAATGCTCATAGAAATGAGGCTAGGGGAGTAGGAGGACTCTTTTTTGACTACCTTACTCCATCTGAAGATTTTAGTGCTGAGCAGTGGTACAATTTTGTCACTGAAGTCGGAGATAGTTTCTTAGAGGCCTATGTGCCAATTGTCAATAAAAGAAAAGACCTATCTTACACGAAAGAACAACGCGACTGGCAAGAAATTAGAAGAGGGCGTTATGTTGAATTTAATTTAGTACACGATAAAGGAACACTTTTTGGACTTCGTACTAATGGTAGGATTGAAAGTATTTTGATGAGCCTTCCTTCTCATGTTCAGTGGAGGTATGATCATCATCCAGAGCCAGGATCAAAAGAGGCTCAATTAATAGAGGTGCTTGAGCATCCAAAAGACTGGGTTTAAGATGAAACAAAAAATATATCAAATAGATGCTTTTAGTCAGGACACCTTTAAAGGGAATCCTGCAGCAGTTTGTGTTTTAGAGCAATGGCTTTCTGAAGAAAAGATGCAGGCGATTGCCATGGAAAACAATCTTTCAGAAACGGCTTTTGTAGTTCCTATGGGAGATGAATACGAGATCCGTTGGTTTACTCCACTAGTGGAGGTTGATCTTTGTGGTCATGCGACTTTGGCTTCAGCTCATGTACTGTTTGAATATTACAATCACAAAGGAAAAGAGATTGTTTTTCAAAGCAGAAACAAAGGCACACTAAAGGTTGTTAAGGAAAAGAAATTAGGTCTTGTACTCAATTTTCCTGCCCAACAAATAGTTCCTATTCAAGGGCAAGAGAGTATTAACAATGCTCTAGGAGCCACTCCAGTTAAAACGATCAAGGGAGAGACCGATTTTATGTTGGTCTTTGAAAACGAAACTCAGATTAAATCCATCAGGCCTAATTTTACGGAGCTTGCTAAAACAAAGGCTAGGGGAATTATCGTAACGGCTCCTGGAAGTGAAGTTGACTTTGTCTCACGATTTTTTGGACCTGCTTGTGGAGTTAACGAAGACCCGGTTACTGGATCTGCTCATACGATTCTCGCTCCTTTTTGGGCAGAAACCCTAGGAAAAAAGAAACTAAAAGCCCAGCAAATCTCTAAAAGGGGAGGGGCATTACACTGTGAAATAAAAGAAGATCGCGTTCTTATAGCGGGTCATGCGGTGACCTATATGGAAGGTGAAATAAATCTATAAGTTATGTATCCAATTATCAGAAACAGACGCCTTAGAGCATCAGAATCTATCAGAAACTTAGTTCGTGAAACAAGTATAACTCCTCATGACTTTTTAGTGCCACTTTTTGTAGAAGAAGGCAAAGGAATTAAATCTGAAATTCCATCCATGCCAGGCTACTATCGCTTTAGTTTAGACCTCCTTAAGAAAGAAGTTCAGGAGTTGTGGTCTATGGGACTCTGTGCAGTACTTGTTTTTGTAAAAGTAGAGGATGCATTAAAAGACAATAAGGGAACCGAGGCAGTCAATCCTGATGGTTTGATGCAACGCGCTATTAAGACCATCAAAGATGCATGTCCTGAAATGCTCGTAATGACTGATGTGGCTCTTGATCCTTATTCATCTTATGGTCATGATGGAATTGTGGAAGATGGTCAAATTCTCAACGATGAAACCGTAGAGGTGCTTACCGACATGAGCTTAACACATATTGGATCCGGTGCTGATTTTGTAGCTCCATCGGATATGATGGATGGTCGAATATTAAGCATTCGAGAAGCTTTTGAAGATGCGGGTTATCACGATGCTGGAATCATGAGTTACTCAGCGAAATACGCCTCTGCATTCTACGGACCTTTTAGAGATGCTTTGGATTCTGCACCTGGTTTTGGAGACAAGAAAACCTATCAAATGGATTTTGCAAATCGCTTTGAAGCCATTCGTGAAACACAGATGGATGTAGATGAAGGAGCTGATATTGTCATGGTAAAGCCAGGACTTTCTTATTTAGATATTCTTCGAGAGATCAAGAATGAAATCGATGTTCCCGTAGCGGTATACCAAGTATCTGGTGAATACGCAATGCTCAAAGCAGCAGCAGAGAAAGGGTGGCTCAACCACGATGCTGTGATGATGGAACAACTCATCGCTTTTAAACGAGCTGGAGCAGATATCATTGCCTCTTATTTTGCAAAGGATGCGGTAAAACTTTTGTAACCGTTTATCGATAAATATCAAAAACATAATTAAAGTTTCTTAGATTCAAAATGCTAAAAGATACTGAATCTAAGAATTAATGGGTTTTTAAATTAAAATACTTACCTTTGGCGTTAGTATTGAATAACGATACTATAAATATGCACCAGCCATGAAACAATTACCCAATATTCACCCTGGAGAAGTTTTAAACGAAGAGTTTTTAAAGCCTTTAAATATTACTGCTTATCGATTGTCAAAAGAGTTGCATATTCCACAAACCAGAATCTCTCAGATTCTACATTCAAGAAGAAGCATCACCGCAGATACCGCAATAAGACTAAGTAGATTTTTTGGAAATTCAGCCAAATTTTGGACTGGATTACAAGAAGATTACGATCTTGAAGAATTGATTCGAGAGAAAAAGGAAGAATACAATCAGATAAAGACGTTAGCTTCTTAAAACAAACGCAATTGTTTGTAATTCGATTCGTGCTCTAAGAGCCATTGCTTTTTGTCGATTCCCCATGCAAATCCAGTTAGGGAACCATCAGATCCAATCACTCGATGACAGGGGATAATGATTCCAATGGGGTTTTTACCATTAGCGGAAGCAACCGCTCTAATAGCTTTGAGATCTCCTAATTGCAAAGCGAATTCACTGTAGGAAATGGTCTTTCCAAAAGGGATGGTCGTCAGTGCATTCCACACTCTTTTTTGAAAGTCAGTGCCCTCTAAATCAAATGCAATTTCAAAAGATTCACGATCCCCTTTAAAGTACTCTTGGAGTTGTTCAATTACATCCTCTAAAAAGGGAGATAAACCACAATTAATACAACTCATCGCCTCTTCTTCACTTAAGATCGAACAGCTCTTAAGACCGATGTCGGAGGCTTCTAATTTTAGATAGCCCAAGGGACTTTTAATGACTGCTAGCGGCATGATTTGGATTAAATTTTAGTGCTTCATAAAGAATTGCTTTGCGCACTGCAAGGTCGTAGATTCCACGTTGAGTTCTAGAAGGATACACTCTATTAGACAAAAAGATATAGATGAGTTCTTGGTCTGGATCTACCCAAAAAAAGGTTCCTGTAAATCCAGAATGCCCATAACTGTTTGTGCTCGCAAGGGGAGCAGGATAGCTGTCATCGTAGGATAGCGTGTCGTTGCCGATAAGGGGTTTGTCAAAACCAAGACCTCTTCGGTTGTCATTCTCTGGGAATTGAACTCTTGTAAATTCTTCAATTGTAGTATCCTTAAGATACTGCTTCCCTTTGTAGGTTCCATTGTTTAGGAGCATCTCTAACAGAGGAGCAAGCGACTCTGTATTGGCAAAGAGTCCTGCATTACCTGAAACGCCTCCTAGGATGGCTGCATTTTCATCGTGTACCCACCCTTTGGTAAGCGTTTTTCTAAACAAACTGTCGTATTCGGTTGGAACAATATGCTGCTTGTCGATCCACTGAGTTGGTTGATAACCGATCTTTGTAAGCTGGAGTGGAAAATAGAAATGTCGATTTAAGTAGTCTTCAAAATTCGTATTCGAAAGTTGTGCTACCATACGAGGATAGAGTAAAAAAGTCAGTCCTGAATAGCGATATTTTTTTTCTCCAAGTTTTGATCTTCTTGCCTTTCGGTCGATGACCTTTTCGATTTTATCGTTGATGTACAAGGATTCAAAGGCCTCTTTATTAAAAGGAGTGATTTTGGATCTAGAGACCCATCTATTTTTAATTCTTCCTTTAGATCGGGTAATTTTTTTTAAGAAGACGATATAAGGAATCAGCCCTGCTTGATGGGCGAGTACTTCTCTAAAACTAAGGTCCTTTTTATCCTTCTTATTTTGCCAATCTGGCCAATAAGAACTAAAGCGCTGATCGAGCTCAATACTTCCCTGATCATAGAGTTTCATAAGCGCTAAGGTTGCCGCCATTGTTTTGGTCACCGAGGCTAAATCAAAGACATCTTCAAGAGTTGTTTGTTGAATGGAATCATAGGTGTGGTATCCATAGGCTTTGTGAAGGAGGACCTCTCCTTTCTTTTGAACATAGACCTGAGCCCCCGGAAAAGCTTTATTGGAGATTGCCTGAGCGAGGATACTATCGATTGTTGTCTCAAACTTATTTTGAGCAAAGAGACTACTTGAACTAATTAGAAAAATTAAGAGGATTTTTTTCATACCTAAATATAGGCAGAAAAACTCATTCTTCTTCTGTAGACCACTGGTCTAAATTTTCTGGATAGAGGAAGTTGTTATAGGGGAATCTCGTCACGTGAATTTTTCGAACTTCAGCGTAAACTTTTTTTCTAAAATCGTCGAGGTTTTCCTTGTTGAGAGCAGAGATAAAGATGGCCTCTCCATTCATGCGTTTCATCCAAGTTTGTTCCCACTCTTCTAGGGTAAAATGAGCCGATGTTTTTTCAGTGACCAAATCATCCTCATCGATGGTTTCGTGTTGGTATTGGTCTATTTTATTAAACACCATAAGGGTTTGTTTGTCTCCACAACCAATTTCAGAAAGGATGGTGTTAACCGCTTCTATATGATCTTCAAAATCTTTGTGTGAAATATCCACCACATGAAGAATGAGATCCGATTCTCTAACTTCGTCGAGGGTACTTTTAAAACTCTCTACGAGCTGGGTAGGAAGTTTTCGAATAAATCCAACGGTATCTGCAAGTAGAAAGGGGAGGTTTCCGATGACTACCTTTCTTACGGTGGTATCTAGGGTTGCAAAGAGTTTATTTTCAGCAAAGACATCACTTTTTGAAATTACATTCATGAGCGTGGATTTACCAACATTGGTGTATCCCACTAGTGAAACTCTTACCAGAGCCCCTCGGTTCCCTCTTTGGGTTTCCATTTGACGATCGATCTTCTCTAATTTTTTCTTGAGAAGCGCAATGCGATCTCTTACAATACGACGGTCTGTTTCAATCTCTGTTTCCCCAGGACCACGCATACCAATACCCCCTTTTTGTCGCTCTAAATGCGTCCAAAGACCCGTAAGTCTAGGAAGTAAATATTCGTATTGAGCGAGTTCTACCTGAGTTCTCGCATAGGAAGTTTGAGCACGCTGTGCAAAGATGTCCAAAATGAGTGTTGTTCGATCGACAATCTTACATTTGAGTTCTTTTTCGATATTGTTTTGCTGAGCAGGAGAGAGTTCGTCGTCAAAGATGACCGATCCGATATCGTTTGCCTTTACATATTCTTTAATCTCTTCAATCTTACCACTTCCTATGAGCGTTTTTGGATTGATAGTGCTAATTTTTTGGGTAAACCTACCCACGACTTCACCGCCAGCAGTATAGGTTAAAAATTCTAATTCATCTAAGTATTCATCAACCTTCTCTTGGTCTTGACCTTGATTGATCACACCTACAAGAATTGCCTTTTCATATTCTCTTTCCTGGTTTTCTATCATGAATTAGATTTTTTTGAATAAAGAGGAACTGAAGAACAAGCTTCTCCAAAGAGTATTTTTTGTGCCTGATCCTGTAATTTTTCCAATAGGATAAGATACGCATTTTGTGGCATTTGAATCTTAGAACAGCCTTTGATTATTAAATATTTGTCTTTGTATTGACTAGCATCTAGTTGTTGAATGACTTCATTCATTATAAGGGTATTCAAATCATCCACAGAGCCAACAACCACTTTTTTAGCAATAGGATTGAGATAGGTGCTAATGAGGAGATATGCCCAAGAAGGAAGAATTGCATCCTCACTAGTGTATAGGTAAATATAGCTGTCTGTGTACTTTGACCAGTCGAAGTTCTTAAGCGCTTCTCTAAACTCTTTTTCCACCAAAACAATACCTTCTTTGAGCCACATAGATAGGTCGATACCTATACGCTCACCTCTTGGGTAGAGTTCTTCTAAATCTACGGTGATGAGTTTGCTGCTTGCAACCCTATTTACAATAGGTTCTTCCATAATGGTGAATTAGAGCATTCCCAATTCTAATTTGGCTTCCTCACTCATGAGTTCTTGCGTCCATGGCGGATCAAAGGTGATCTCTACGGTCGCATCGTTGACCTCATCGATCGATTTCACTTTTTCTTCAACTTCCATCGGCAGTGTTTCAGCTACTGGACAGTTGGGAGTCGTAAGGGTCATGAGAATTTTAATGTCGTTGTTTTCATTGACAAACACATCGTAAATAAGACCTAACTCATAGATATCTACAGGGATTTCAGGGTCAAAAATAGTTTTTAAAACCCCTACAATTTTCTCTGCTAACTTGCTTGATTCTTCGCTCATCTTACTTATTGATTTAGTTGTGTTTTAAACGCAATTGCGTATAATTTAATCTGTTTGATCATACTCAGAAGACCATTTGCTCTTGTTGGGGAAAGGTGCTCTTTAAGACCAATCTCATCGATAAAAGAAGTATCAGCTTCAATAATCGCTTCGGGTTTTTGATGCGAAAACACACGAATGAGAATTGCGATAATTCCCTTGGTGATAATCGCATCCGAATCGGCAGTAAAGATCAATTGATCTCCTTCTAGTGATGCGTGCACCCATACTTTTGATTGACACCCCTTAATGAGGTAGTCATCTGTCTTGTACTGCTGATCGATAAGCGGTAGTGATTTCCCCAATGAAATCATGTATTCATAGCGCTGCATCCAATCGTCGAACATTGAAAATTCGTCGATGATGTCTTCTTGTATTTCTGATATAGATTGACTCAAGGTGTTCTAATTTGTTACAAAGATAATTAACTGAGCATTTCTTTAGCTTTTTTAACTCCTGCGACGAATCGATCTACTTCTTCAGTGGTATTGTAAAAACTAAAGCTCGCTCTAACTGTTCCAGGGATTTGATAAAAATCCATGATTGGTTGAGCACAGTGATGACCGGTTCTAACTGCGATACCCATTTGGTCTAAAATACTTCCAATATCGTAGGGGTGTAAGCCTTTGATATTAAACGAAAGTACTGCTGTTTTTTGCTCAGAGAGACCGTAAATTTCCACTCCTTCTAGTTCAGAAAGTTTTTCTGTCGCTAGTTTTAAGAGCTGATTTTCATAAGCAGCTATATTCTCAAAACCAATAGAGTTCATATAGTCTAAGGCTGCTCCAAAAGCAATACCTCCGGCTATATTTGGAGTTCCTGCTTCAAATTTATGTGGAAGACCTGCGTAGGTTGTTTTTTCAAAGGAAACCGTTGCGATCATTTCACCTCCACCTTGATAGGGAGGAAGTGCTTCTAGGAGTTCTTTTTTTCCATAGAGCATTCCAATACCTGTAGGTCCACAGAGTTTATGTGCGGATACCGTATAAAAATCTACATCTAGAGCCTGTAGGTCTGCCTTGATATGAGGAGCAGCTTGCGCTCCATCAATAAGAACTGCAGCTCCGACGCTATGTGCTTTTTCAATGATGGTTTCGATCGGATTGATCACTCCAAGAGCATTGGACACATGATTACAAAAAACCAATTTGGTGTTTTTACTTAAGAGCTGTTCGTATGCATCTATATCGAGGGCCCCACTCTTGTCCATTGGTATGACCTTTAAGCTCGCTCCTGATTGTTCACAGGCCATTTGCCAGGGAACAATATTGGAATGATGCTCTAAGGCAGAGACAATAAGTTCATCTCCAGGTTTTAATAATTGAGCGTAACCACTAGCAACAGCATTGATACTTTGAGTTGTTCCAGAGGTAAAAATTACTTCTTCAGGAAGGGCGATATTAAAATGCTGCTGCACCTTTTTTCGAGCCTGCTCAAATGCATCGGTGGCCTCCTGTGAGAGTGAATGAACTCCTCTGTGGATATTAGCATTGTAGTTGGAATAATAATCGACAATAGAGTCGATTACCCTTTGAGGAGTTTGAGAGGTTGCTGCATTGTCCAAATAGACCAAAGCACTTCCATTGACCTTTCTACCCAGAATAGGAAAATCTTCTCGAATACGCTCTATGTCTTTAGAACTCAAACTCATATTACAGGTTAAAACCGAGATCTACTCCTAGTTTCTTAGCGATGATTTTGTTGATTCTCTTTTTGACAACAGGAAGGGCAACACTTTCCAATACGTTATTTGCAAAGGCATACATGAGTAGCGCTCTTCCTTCTTTCTTAGGAATCCCCCTAGACTGTAAGTAAAACAATGCATCCTCATCCAATTGACCAATAGTACAACCGTGAGAACACTTAACATCATCAGCAAAAATTTCCAATTGAGGCTTTGAATTAATCGTCGCCTTGTCTTCCATCAAAATATTGTTGTTTTGCTGAAAGGCGTTGGTCTTTTGAGCAATCTTATCAACGATAATTTTACCGTTAAACACTCCAGTCGAAGACTGGTCGTAAATTCCTTTATAATCTTGATGACTCTCACAATTTGGTTCTTTGTGATGCACCAAAGTGTGATGGTCGATATGCTGTTTGTCTCCAATAATAGTGACCCCTTTTAAGATGGAGTTGATATTCTCTCCATTTTGATAAAAGTTGAGGTTGTTTCTAGTGAGTTTTCCTCCAAAAGAGAAGGTGTGAACACTTACAACACTATCCCTCTTCTGATCGATATAGGTGTTGTCTATTAGAGAAGCTGTCAGTGAATCATTTTGAATTTTATAGAGATCAATCTTGGCGTTTTGTTCTGCGTATAATTCAGAAACAACATTGGTCAAGGTTTGATTCTGTGTCAGACTCTGATGACGTTCGATAATTTGCATTTCTGCACCCTGGTCAGCAATAATCATATTACGAGGCTGAATCATCAAGGCCTTTTCAGTTCCTGAACTAAAGTTGATGACCTCAATGGGTTTGTCAGCAACCGTGTTTTTTGGAATATAAATAAAAGCACCTTCTTTGCTAAAAGAAGTATTGAGAGCACTTAATGAATCGTCTTTTGAAGCTACTTTATTGAAGTATTTGTCGATAAGGGGTTTGTATTGAGGCTTCTTAAAAGCAGCACTCATCAAACACACATCGATTCCCATATGAGTCGTCTCAGAGAGAAATGATGAGTAAACACCATCGATAAAAACGAGTTTATAAGTTTCAATCTCGTGTAAGAAGTACTTTTTGACTTCTTGATAGTTTACGCAGTCCTCTTCTTTAGGAAACACTGAATAATCAATGCTTTCTATTTTAGCGAGTGAAGTGTATTTCCAAGCCTCTTCTTTCTTGGAAGGGAATCCCTTGTTTTCAAAAACTTTAATAGACTCATTTCGAAGATCAATGATAGGATCTTCTAAATCTAAGTTGTTTTCAAAAACAGCAAAAGAAGCGAGAAGTTTGTCTTTTAATTCCATCTTAGGCATTAGCTTCTTGTTTGATCCAGTCGTATCCTTTTTCTTCTAATTCCAGAGCCAATTCCTTGCCTCCAGATTTTACGATTTTACCATTGTAGAGTACGTGAACGTAATCGGGAACGATATAATCTAAAAGACGTTGGTAGTGCGTAATAACGAGCACTGCATTGTCCTTGCTTTTGAGTTTGTTTACTCCATTAGCAACAATTCTCAAAGCATCGATATCAAGTCCAGAATCTGTTTCATCTAGGATGGCAACCTTTGGTTCCAACATCGCCATTTGAAAGATTTCATTTCTCTTTTTCTCACCACCTGAAAACCCTTCATTGAGGGATCTCGATAAGAATTTGCGATCGATTTCAAGCATGGATGATTTTTCCTTGATGAGCTTTAACATCTCATTTGCAGGCATATCGTCTTGTCCTTTTGCTTTTCTGTTCGCGTTAATTGCAGACTTGATAAAGTTGGTCACACTAACTCCTGGAATTTCAACTGGATATTGAAAGGATAAGAAGATTCCTTTGTGAGCTCTTTCTTCTGGGGCAAACTCTTCTAAGTCTTCTCCCTCTAGAGAGACAGAACCTTTGGTAACTTCAAAATCCTCATGTCCGGCAATTACCGATGAAAGGGTACTCTTCCCTGAACCATTGGGTCCCATAATGGCGTGTACTTCTCCAGGCTTAATTTCAAGATTAATTCCTTTGAGTATTTCTTTGTCTTCTACACGAGCGTGTAAATTCTCGATTTTTAACATAGTCTTCGATTTATCCTACTGAGCCTTCAAGGCTGATTTCTAATAATTTTTGTGCTTCTACTGCAAATTCCATCGGCAGTTTGTTGAGTACCTCTTTTGAAAATCCATTGACGATAAGTGCGATGGCAGTTTCGGTATCAATACCGCGTTGATTACAATAAAAGATTTGATCTTCACCAATTTTCGAGGTGGTGGCCTCGTGTTCTATTTGAGAGGTTTTATTGCTCGCCTCAATATAGGGGAAGGTATGAGCTCCACACTCATTTCCCATAAGCAAGGAATCACATTGAGAAAAGTTTCTGGCATTGGTCGCTCTTGGACTTACTTGAACCAATCCTCTATAGGAGTTTTGAGATTTTCCTGCTGAAATTCCTTTGGAGATGATGGTACTCTTGGTGTTTTTTCCAAGGTGAATCATCTTGGTCCCTGTATCTGCTTGTTGATAATTGTTAGTCACGGCAATTGAGTAAAATTCACCGATTGAATTGTCGCCTTTTAAGATACAAGAAGGGTATTTCCAAGTGACAGCAGATCCTGTTTCAACCTGAGTCCATGAAATTTTTGAATTGGTGTGGCAAATGCCTCTTTTAGTTACAAAATTGTAAACTCCACCTTTTCCTTCGCTATCTCCAGGGAACCAGTTTTGAACAGTTGAGTATTTGATTTCTGCATCGTCTAATGCGATGAGTTCTACCACTGCTGCGTGTAATTGGTTTTCATCTCTGGAGGGAGCCGTACAGCCTTCTAAATAACTTACATAAGAACCTTGATCGGCAATTACTAGCGTTCTTTCGAACTGTCCAGTACCCGCTTGGTTTATTCTAAAATAGGTTGAGAGTTCCATTGGGCAACGAACGCCCTTTGGGATGTAACAAAAAGAACCATCTGAAAAAACAGCAGAGTTTAAGGCTGCGTAGAAGTTGTCTTTCTTTGGAACGACAGATCCTATGTATTTTTTTACCAGCTCAGGATGCTCTTTAATCGCCTCGGAAATTGAGCAGAAAATAATTCCTTTTTCAGCAAGTGTTTCTTTAAAAGTAGTTGCAACCGATACAGAGTCCATTACAATGTCCACTGCGACCCCAGCTAATTTTTTTTGCTCGTCCAATGAAATACCAAGCCTGTTGAATGTGTCCAATAATTCTGGATCTACTTCGTCTAAAGACTCGTATTTTGGTTTTTTATTGGGAGCTGAATAGTAAGAGATGTCCTGAAAATCAGGTTTCTTATAGTGAACATTCGCCCAATCGGGTTCCTGCATTTCTTTCCAGATTTTAAAGGCATCTAAACGCCATGCGGTCATCCAATCGGGTTCCTCCTTTTTCTTAGATAGGGCGATAACCACCTCTTCGTTAAGACCTTTAGGAAAGGTATCCGATTCAATATCTGTATAAAAACCGTACTCGTACTCTTTGGATTCGAGCTCTTTTTTTAATTCTTCTTCAGTATATGCCATAGTCTCTAATTAAAGCGAAAAGCTTTCACCACAACCACAGGTACGCTGAGCGTTGGGGTTGTTAAACACAAAACCTTTTCCATTTAGTCCACCAGAATACTCTAAGGTAGTTCCAACTAAATACAGAAAACTCTTCTTGTCAACACAAATCTTTACGCCATTATCTTCAAAAACCTTGTCGGTTTCCAATGATTTATCATCGAATTTTAATTCGTAGGACAACCCACTACAACCACCGCTTTTAACTCCAACACGCACATATGCAGTATCAGGATTAAAGCCTTCTTCGGTGAGAAGTCGGAACACTTGCTCCTTGGCTGATGTCGATACTTTGATCATTTCTTAAATGGATTAATTCTAAATAGAGGACAAATATACGACTAAATAAGGGCAAATCAATGATTTTATGATTAGTTTAAGCTTTAGTGCGATAAATAAATCTGATAGCTGAAAAAAAGGTTTTTCTCAACTAGAATTAAATGAGCTTAGTCCGTTTCAAAGGAGTTCCACCCCATGGCTTGTAAAGGGATTTTTTGTTCAGCTCTTGTGACTAGATTTGCACCCACGGCTTCTTCAGTCATATAGCCGATAACGGTGAGGTTTGGATTGGCTTTGATTTTATCAAAATCTTTTTGAGCAATAGTGAAGAGCAATTCGTATTCATCTCCACCGCTTAGTGCAATGGTGGTTGAGTTTACTTCAAACTCTTCACAAACACTGATAACAGTAGGGTCGAGAGGAAGTTTTTCTTCATAGAGGTCACATCCAACTTTGGAATTATTACACAAGTGAAGGATTTCAGAAGAAAGTCC